>CAMWGM010000100.1 GCA_947173755.1 uncultured Muribaculaceae bacterium | reverse complement strand
GCACGAAGAACTGCATCTCCATCTGCTCGAACTCGCGCATGCGGAAGATGAACTGACGGGCGACGATCTCATTGCGGAATGCCTTTCCGATCTGAGCGATACCGAAGGGGATGCGCATGCGGCCGGTCTTCTGGACGTTGAGATAGTTGACGAAGATGCCCTGGGCGGTCTCGGGACGGAGATAGACCGTCATGGCGCCATCGGCGGTCGAGCCCATCTCGGTGCGGAACATGAGGTTGAACTGACGCACTTCGGTCCAGTTCTTGGTGCCGGAGATGGGGCAGACGATCTCCTCGTCGATGATGATCTGGCGGAGCGCATCGAGATCGTTGGCGTTCATGGCGTCGGAGAAACGCTGATGCAGGGCATCGCGCTTTGCCTGATACTCGAGCACGCGGGGATTTGTCTCGCGGAACTTTGCCTCATCGAAACTGTCGCCGAAACGTTTTGAGGCCTTCGCAACCTCCTTGTTGATCTTCTCATCGATCTTGGCGATCTGATCCTCTATCAGCACGTCGGCACGATAGCGTTTCTTGGAATCCTTGTTGTCGATCAGGGGATCATTGAATGCATCCACATGACCCGAAGCCTTCCAGATGGTAGGATGCATGAAGATGGCGGAATCGATACCCACGATGTTTTCGTGGAGCAGAGTCATCGAGTCCCACCAGTAGCGTTTGATATTGTTTTTGAGTTCGACGCCGTTCTGACCATAGTCGTAGACAGCCGAGAGTCCGTCATAGATTTCGCTCGACTGAAAAACGAAGCCATACTCCTTGGCGTGGCTCACGATTTTCTTGAAAACATCTTCTTGAGTAGCCATATTGCTGATATACTGAGAGATAATGAATTTTTACACCTTTATTCGCGTCGGAACGCACGTATTTAAGTTGCAAATGTACAAAAAAAATCGCTAACTCCCCTACTCTCAGCCATGGAAAATATAGCGATAAAAAATCCGTCTCTTCCGCTTGAAAGCAGAAAAGACGGATTATGTCACGCGGTAGATACGTGTGAAACTTTCACTTCACAACCTCAGCCGAGATAATCTTTATATCTTCGAGAGGACGGTCGCGGCCGTCGGTCTCGGCCTTCTCGATTTTCTCGACCACATCCATGCCGTCGATCACGCGGCCATAGACCGTATACTGTCCGTCGAGATGGGGTGTGCCTCCGATGGTTTTGTAAGCCTCGCGCATCTCGGGAGTATAGAATGTGGTGTCATCTTTCGTCAGTTCCTCCGTCTGAGCCACAAGTTTCTCCTGAAGGGCGTTGAGGCCGGCCTGATCGCGGTTGCGGCGCATAGCCATGATCGAGTCACGGTTTTCAGCCACAAGTTTGTTGAAAACATCCTGTTTGTGTGTCATTGCGGCTTTATGTTCCATCTGATCGAGTTGACCGTCTGAAAATTTGGTGCCGGTCACGATGTAGAACTGCGAGCCCGACGATCGGCGCTCGGGATTGACATTATCGCCGGTTCGGGCGGCGGCTATCGCTCCGCGATGATGATAATGGGTCGGGAAGAGGATCTCTGCATCGATCATCTCGGCCGCATCACCTGCGCCGAGAGCCTTACCCTTGGGAGCATTCTTGCTCGTGGGATCGCCGGTCTGGATCATGAAGTCGGAGATCACACGATGGAAGAGCACGCCGTCATAATCTCCCGCCTCGACACGCTTGATGAAGTTGTCGCGATGACGGGGTGTATCGCCGTAGAGAAGCAGTGTGATGTCACCTTCCGAAGTGTGGAGTCTGACTTTTACATCGCCATTGTTTTCCATAATTTCGCTTGTTTTACCCGTGGCGCAGGCGGTGGTCACGAAGAATCCCACCCCCACGATCGCCACAATGATTATTGAGATTATATTTTTGAGTTTCATATGTCCATATAACAAATACACCCTGCAAAGTTACGCAAAATTTGTGACTTTTTCACATTATTTACCCTTCCGCGCGATGCCTTCACGTCATAAATCGGAACTGCGGGCGCGGAAATTTTTGAAGAATTTCGTAACTTTGCAGGCTGACAACTTTTATTTAATCTTGACGTCCGAATGAAGATAGGAAATATTGAACTCGGCGAGCGGCCGGTGATGCTGGCTCCGATGGAGGATGTCACCGACCGTTCCTTCCGCCTTATCTGCCGCGAGCAGGGTGCTTCGATGGTCTACACGGAGTTTGTGAGCGCCGATGCCCTGATACGCGACATTCCCGCCACAGTCAGGAAACTTTCGATCGATCCCGGAGAACGTCCCACCGCCATCCAGATCTATGGCCGCGACATCGAGCCGATGGTGGAGGCTGCCAGGATTGTCGAGCAGGCGGGTCCCGATATCATCGATATCAATTTCGGCTGTCCGGTAAAGAAAGTGGCCGGCAAAGGAGCGGGCGCAGGCATGTTGCGCGACATCCCCAAGATGCTTTCGATAACCGAGGCCGTGGTCAAGGCTGTCAATCTGCCGGTCACAGTCAAGACCCGACTGGGGTGGGATCACACCGACAAACCGATAGTCGATCTGGCCGAGCGGCTTCAGGACTGCGGCATTCAGGCCCTGACCGTGCATGGCCGGACACGGTCGCAGATGTACACCGGCAATGCCGACTGGGAGATGATAGCCCGCGTCAAGGAAAATCCGCGGCTCCGCATTCCGCTCATCGGCAACGGAGATATATCCGACGGTCGCATGGCCGCCGAAGCTTTCGACCGTTATGGAGTCGACGGAGTCATGGTGGGCCGTGCATCGATCGGTGCTCCATGGATTTTTGAGGAGATCAGGGCGTGGCTCGACCGTGGGGAAGGCTCATCGCTATCGCTGGCCGACCGGTTCAGTCTGCTGCGTCGTCAGATCGAGGAGAGCATCGACCGTATCGACGAATACAGAGGCATCCTCCATATCCGACGCCATCTTGCAGCCTCTCCCCTCTTCAAGGGCATTCCACACTTCCGCGATACGCGCATAGCCATGCTCCGTGCCGAAAACCGCGACGAACTTATGGAGATCATCGGCCGTGTGGAGCGCATGCTTTCCGAACAGGCCTGACTCAGGGAATTGATCCCTGATTTTTCTGAAACAATACACACTGCAAATAATCACTCATGTTCAAAATTAGAATAATTCTCTCTTTACTTCTTCTGGCGGTTGCAAGCCCGTGGCTAAATGCTCAGAAATTGCAGCGTTATGAGATAAATGTGGGCGAATTCAATTCGCTAAAGGTGGTCGACGGTCTCAACGTCGACTATCGCACCTCGACCGACTCTGCCGGAAAAGTCGTGTTCGCCTGTCCGCGTCCTCTCGCTTCAGCCATCATCGTGAGCAACAACAAAGGGACGCTCAAACTCGAGATTGCTTCCGAAGCGATCGGCTCGGTCAATCTTCCGCTCATCACCGTCTATTCCACCTCTCTCTGCTCGGTGGAGAATTCTGGCGACTCAACCGTCAGGGTTCTTTCACGCATCGAGGGCCCGAAGTTCGCAGCCAGAGTGGTAGGCAACGGACACCTCTCGGTGCGCGACCTGCATACCACCGAGGTCAAAGGTAAAGTTCACATGGGCCGTGGACGGCTGATGCTTCAGGGCGACTGTCATTACGTGAAACTCTCGTCGCTCGGCACCGGGACCATCGAGGCCGACGGTCTTAAGGCAGGATCGGCATCCGTCAATGTCAACGGCACGGGAGCGGTCGGCGTCTGGCCCTCCGACCAACTCACAGTCTCCGGCACAGGAACAACCACAATATATTATAAAGGGAATCCCGAGATCAAGAAAAGGATGCTCATGGGACCCAAACTCAGCAAACTGGACTGACGACACGCGATGTCCTCCGAGCCTGGCAATCTGAAGAAACGGGTGGCCGACACACTGAAATGGAATGTCATCGACCGTGTGTCGTCGCAGGTGCTTTATGCCGTCACCGGCATAGTGCTTGCCAACGTGCTCTCACCTGCCGACTTTGGTCTGGTGGGAGTGATACTGATTTTTCAGGCGTTCGGATCGCTTTTTGTCGACAGCGGTTTCGCATCGGCGCTCATCCAGCGCAAGACCGTGACCGACGATGACTATTCTACCGTCTTCTGGTTCAACATGGGGGTCGCAACCCTCGTTTATATAATATTGTGGTTTCTCTCCCCGGCCATTGCCGGGTGGTTTGGCGACGGTCGGCTGACCCTGCTGTCAAGAGTGATGTTGCTTTCGTTCATAGTCAATGCATCATCGATTGTCCAGGTCAATCGTCTCACCAAGCAGATGAATGTCCGTCCAGTCGCGATGAGCAATCTTGCGGGTCTGGCGGCAGGAGCCGTCGTCGGGATCTGGTCGGCTCTCGAGGGTCACGGAGCATGGGCGCTCGTCTGGCAGACTCTCACGCTCGGATCCGTGAAATCCGTGTCGCTCTGGCTCACGCAGAAGTGGACTCCGGCTCTGATCTGCTCGCGCTCCATCCTCCGCGGTTTCTTCAAGGTCGGAGCCGGTGTGATGACCACCTCTTTCCTCAACACGGTGTTTCAGTATGTCTATAACTTCTTCATCGGTCTGCGGGCCGGACTGGTGCCACTCGGCTTTTTCACCCAGGCTGACAAGTGGAGCAAGATGGGAGTTATGTCGCTCTCGCAGGTCCTGACATCGTCATTCCTGCCTCTGTTATCCGGTGTGAGCGACCAGAAGGAGCGCTTCGTGCGGATGATAGCCAAGACACACCGGTTCACCTGTTATCTCGCTTTCCCGGCACTCGGACTTCTGATCGTGCTCGCCACGCCTATCTTCCACACTCTCTTCCGCGAAAAATGGGACGAGTCGATACCCCTGTTTCAGATTTTGCTTATCAGAGGTATCTTCACCGTCCTTTCTCTGCTCTACAGCAACTATCTTCTCGCACAGGGGAAGACCCGGCTACTCGTGTGGGCCGAAACGGTCAGAGACGTCACGGCCCTCGGCGCGATCGGCATCATGTTTCCATTCATCGGCGACGGCCTTCGCGATATCGAATGGCTGCTGTGGGGTCAGGCTGGAGCCACCTTTATCAGTTGGGCCATCACCCTTGCGATGGTGGTCAGAATTTCGGGACGCTCAGTCATATCCTTTTTCACCGATGCCCTCCCCTATCTTATCCTCACTTTGCTCGGCATTCTGGCCGTGAGCCACCTGCTCCCGATGCCCTGGCATCCCGTGGTGATCTGTCTGGCCGGCGCGATCCTGTTCGCGGTTATATATTTTGGTGTGAATTTCGTGGCTTCGTCGAAGATCCAGAAAGATCTCTTCGACTATCTGCGCGGCAAACCTCTTGACGATGTTCAGGTTTAAACGCTTCTCGATTGACGACTCCCGGTGTGCCATGAAGGTCGGCACCGACGGGGTGCTTCTCGGCGCATGGGCAGATCCCGGAGACGCATCTCTCATTGTGGATGCCGGTGCCGGTTCAGGCTTGCTCGCGCTCATGATGGCTCAACGCACATCTCCGGACGTGCGCGTGATAGCCATAGAAATCTCACCCGAAGCAGCCGCTGATGCACACGACAATGTAATGGCGTCTCCATGGCGTGACAGGATCGAAGTGGTCCGGGCTGACTGCCTCACTTTTCCACTCCCTGCCGACAGGAAAGTGATGCTGATCTCAAATCCTCCTTTTTTCAGCGAACCGCTCCGTTCGCCGGAAGCCGGCAGGGCTCTTGCCCGACACGGCGAAGAGTTTGATGTTATGAGTTTCATAGATTTCGCCGCCACGCACCCTGATCCGGTTTTAGCCTTTATCGCTCCGACCCAACGTGACGATGAAGTGGAATTCCGACTCGCGCTCCGCCGCCTGACCCCCAATCGAATCTGCCATGTTGTCACACGGGAGGGGCGCGAACCTCTTCGCACACTCTGGCAAGCCTCGCGCAGAGGCCCGGTCAGACGCGAATCACTCACGGTGCGCGACTCCGACAACCGCTACACCCCCGAATATCTTTCGTTAACTTCTGAATTCTATCTCGACCGATGAACCTACAATCCGCCTCCACCTTCTCATTACGCCAGTCATTAGGGCAACGTCTGAAACATTTTATCAGTGAGTTTTACACAACTGA
>CAMWGM010000099.1 GCA_947173755.1 uncultured Muribaculaceae bacterium | reverse complement strand
GTCGGGAGGCGGCGTTTGCCTGGTGCCTGGAGTGAGAGGATCTCGAGGGGCTGTGAGGCGGTGCCTATCCAGAGATGACCGTCGGCGATGTGGATTTGGCCAGGCGAGAGCGATGCCGGGCAGTTGTCGGTCAATGAACTTTCGAATATTTTGATGTCGCCTTGCGGAGTGTCGCCTTCGAAAAGTGTGGTCCATGCTCCGGGATAAGGGGAGAGACCCCTGATGAGGTTGTGGATTGTCTCTGCAGGTGAATTCCAGTCGATGTGGCAGTCTTCCTTGAATATCTTCGGGGCCGGCGTGGGCTCGGTGTCACCGATCAGATTTTCCTGAGGTACCGGCGTGGCTGTCCCCCCGGCAAGTGCCGATATGGTGTCGAGAGTAAGACGTGCGCCGAGGTGCATGAGTTTGTCGTGGACGGTGCCGACATTGTCTTCGGGCAGTATCTCGATCTGTTCCTGAGCGAGAATGTCGCCGGTATCAATCTCATGCTTGAGCAGGAAGGTTGTGACGCCGGTGACGGTGTCGCCGTTCATAACGGCTCGGTTTATCGGGGCAGCCCCGCGATAGCGGGGTAGAAGAGAGGCATGGAGATTGAAAGTGCCCATCGGAGGCATGCTCCATACCACTTCCGGCAACATGCGGAAGGCTATGACAACGAAGAGATCGGCACCGATTGCACGCAGCCGGTCGATGAAATCGGGATCCTTGAGACGGTCGGGCTGAAGGACGGGAATACCTTTTTCGGTCGCGTAGACCTTGACAGGGGACTGGAACAATTTTTTGCCGCGCCCGGCGGGTTTGTCTGGCATCGTGACTACGGCAGCAACGTCGTAGCCGGCTTTGACTATGGCGTCAAGGCTTTCGACGGCAAATTCGGGTGTGCCAAGAAAAACTATTTTCAGATTTTTTTCAGGTTTCATTCTCTGTGTAAAACGGTAAATGTTATTTCCGGCGTGGAGCCGTAAGACTCCCCGTCGGTGAAGATATAAGTTGCGCTATAAGTTCCATCAGGAATCCGATCTGGCGGACCCGACAAGGAGCCGACGTGGAAATCCCATGTGAAAGGAAAGTGGTCGACTATGGTTGAGAAGCGGGTCCGACGCGCCGTGTCGCGGATAAGCAATCTACCTGTCAGCGGCCTGTCAGAACCGTAAATCAGTGAGAATGTCGCCTCATCGCGTAACAGCGATCCCGGGAGGGAGAGTGTGGCTTCAAGCGGTTGTCGCGCAATGATGAATTCCCTCTTCTGACGGGCGCGGTTTCCGGCGACATCGGTGGCGGTCACTGTTATCTCATGCCTTCCGGCTGCGAGAGGCAAATGCGAAAATCGCAGGTCAATGCTGCCGTCTGAATTGACTTCTTTCAGCGGGAGAATGCCGGTCAGGATATGTCCGTCAATCTGTATGGATGGCGTCCTTCCCGGAATTTCTTTGTTGAATGAGATGCCCGAGAGATCGTCGGAAAATGAAATTTCAAATTCGGGGGTGTGATGGAATGTTGTTTCAGTGATGTTTCCATCCAGGCGTAGTCGGATATAGGGCGCTATCGTGTCTGCAATTTCATCACCGATTGCGGAAGGACTCACATAAGCCTTGAAGTGACCTACGGCAGTGACGCGATGTAGTGTATCGACCGCCTCAAAAAGGAGTGAGGCCGGACCTTCGCGGGAGAATTCAGGAGAATGGAAGTCAAGAGCCCATATGCCGTTTTTCGCCTCGGTCACATAAGTCCCGGTCAATCTGCCGTCAACCTTCACCGGCTCGTCTCCGGCTTGTCTTTCATGGCCTGGACTGAAGATGTTGAGCATGACTTTCCCGTGAAAATCCTCTACGGTATTACCCTCGTTGTCGGCGATAATCCCTCTTACGGATACCGGAGAGAGCGCAACGAGAGTGTCAGTGTTTTCGGTAGTGGTGACCCGATAGGAAGGGGCATATGCGTCGAGAGCAGGATCGCCGCAGAAGGCGAAGCCGAGAGCGCACCGGCGTGTCGGTTCAGAGCCTGAAAGAGCGGAATTGAGCATGCGGTTCCAGATCTCGCCCCATGTTTCCCCCGGTTTCGCCGCTGCGAAACTGCGTGAGAAGGTGCGTAGCAGAAAGATGTTTCGGTCCGGCTCGCTTTCGCGCATGGGGGCGATGACGGCGATCGGCCCGGTCGGGTTGAACAGAGCGGCTTTTCCCATCGACATATCGTCGCTGTCAATCACGAAGCCACGGCAGGTGGCCATGAAAAAAACAGGCATCGATCCGTAACGCAGCCTGTGCTCGTCGCAGAGGCGGTGATTCATGTTGCATATACTCGACCACCATCCATGACCGACATAGGCGTAAAATCTCGGGCCTTCAGCGAGCGATTCATATAGATGTTTTCTAGGATACTCGTTGGGGGAGTCGTTGCGGTCAGACCGCGGGTAGAACTGGGGAAAGATTTTGTCGACTGTTAATCCCTGTATGCGATCCTTGAGATCGGAGGCGGCGTTCTCGGCATCTTCAAGATATTCGCCGCTGTCACCATCGCTGCCGAGGATCGTGGCCTGAAGATATCGGCCCGCCTTCGACGGATCTGCAAGATATGACACCGCTTTATCAACATAACAACGTGCCTGTGCGAGATCGGAAGCCGGAATCCGACCGACTATATAAGATGTGGGATCGGTAGAGTCGGCAAGTCGCCCCGGAACCCCTCCGGGATAAGCGCGGGCGAAATAAGTGTCTGAAGCGTGGCAAGTCGTGATGTCATGACAATCCTGATAGTTTTCGGCTTCGTAGCCCACCAGATGTTCCACGATCTTTGCCTCCGGAGGCGCGAGGATGTTGCGGGGATCTCGCGACGAAGCACCGAAGAGACAAAGATAGCGTGGCCGTATGTCAGCAAGCAACCTGCGTATGGCTGCCGGATGGGATTTCCCGCTTGAGTAGCGATCGAACACGCTTTTCTGCCTGACCACTGCTGTTTTCAGTCCCTGATAATTTTCGTGTGCCACGGCGAGCCGGAGTCCCTCTTCATAGAAAGTGTCGTTGGTGACAATCAGTAGGTCTGTATCCGGATCTATTTCCTCAATGAGGGGAACTTCTGTCATTCCGATCAATTCGGGAGTCGGCAGATCAGCGGAAGTGCTGAATGAATAAATCCGTCGCATATCGCGACCATCCGCATGGAGTGTTATCCCTTTAGTCCCGTCGGAGGCAGAAAAGATCGGGTGAGATACGATGCTGTCAGGATCGGTGACATCCCAGACGACCGCATCGGCAGGTGCATCTCTGAAAATGACATCAACCGGAGATGTACACCTGATCCATCCGTCCATATGGCCGGATGCATCGATACGATTTTCTTTTTCTGCGATCATCACCACTTCGCGCAGGCCGAGATAATCGGATTTCGGGGTATTATTTGCAGAGAAAACCGCAATGATTGAATCACCACTTTCTTCCGGCGGGAACGTCAACCATTCAGAGTCGGCCTCCATAAAAGTCAGGTTTGAAGAAACCGGCGGGATCTGAAGTTGGCTGGAGAAATCACTCTTAGCAATGTTAAGTGAGACCGATTCCGCATCCGGTGAGCCTGATGCGGCGATAAACTTCATGCGGGGAGAGCCGAGGACCCCGGAGGCGGCGAAAGAGACCTGCCGGTTTCCGGAGTTTAGGGGTCGCGAATGAAACAATACGCCTCCCTCGGAGAGTGCTTTCTCCTCAAATCGCCTTACATCAATTTCCATGTGTGTGCGGACTGCCGGGAGTTCCGGAAGAGTCTCCCCGATCGGTGCTTCTGAAATGAGAAGGTCATTTATATGGGGAGCCTCTCCGACGAAATAGCATGAACCTGAAGAATAATAATTAAGGTGTGCTTCGTAAGAACCGTCTGCTGAGGGGACAACGCTTTCGTCTCCTTCAGCGAAGAAATAGATGTCGCCATTGTGTCGGAAAAGACTGACCTGTGGCATCTCCTCAGGCAATTCTCCGAGTGAATGGGCTGACCGGACACTTCCGAAGCCGAAAATGCGGATATCCTCAGGGCGCTCGAACCCCCATTTAGATAAAGTGTCGGCCGGGAGGCGCCGGACACCTGTAGAGTCGACAGCCACTTTCACCCATCGCCCCTCCCGAAGCGGGAAGATTGCAGACGCACTGTTCGCCGTGAATATAGCGAGCGACACTGCAAGGGCGGCCGGGCATGAGAAGTTCATTGCGACAGTGAGAAAGTTAGCCTTTCTGCATGACACGAGCCATCGACCGTCTGTCTTCGCGCTCCTTTATAGACTGACGTTTGTCAAATTCTTTTTTACCGCGTGCAACTCCGATGACGAGTTTGGCAAGACCCCGGTCGTTGATGAAGAGACGAAGGGGAACGATGGTATATCCCGCCTCCTTGACCGCTTTCTGGAGTTTGAGTATCTCCTTGCGGTTGAGCAGGAGTTTTCTCTCGCGACGCTCAATATGGTTATTGTATGAACCATAGAAATACTCGGCGATATACATGTTTTTCACCCACACTTCTCCACGGTCGATATAGCAGAACGTGTCGACCAGCGAAGCCTTTCCTTCGCGGATCGATTTAATCTCGGTACCTGTCAGCACGATACCTGCCGTATAGGTGTCGGTGATGGCATAGTCGAACGTCGCGCGACGGTTCTTGATGTTTATTTCTTTATGAATGTGGGCCATAATGGTTGCGGATCAGATGATTTGTGAGAAGAGGAAATCTATGAGGAAGGGAGGCACGAGGATGCCGAAAATCGCCAGAATCATGAAAATGCCGACTCTCGATTCCTTGATGTCGAGGTAACGTACACCTTTCCATTCGACGAGTGCCACATAGAACGGGAGGAAAAATAGCATGACGTAGGAGACGGGCAGACAGTTGACTACTGTCTTGATGGCTGCGAGCATACCCACTATATATAATGTGTAGGTCTTGCAACGCTCCTCGTCATAACGTCCGTTGAGAAGGGGTTCGACGAACAGCGAAAGAGCGAATGTCCCGACGAAATAACTGAGGAAATAACTCAGGCCGGTCACGAGTGCCTGCAGGCACAGGCCGAACACTTCGACATGGCGGCTGTAGAGCGCAGAAACAAATACGCTCAGGGCCGTGACGAATGTGAGCGGATAGAACCCTTTGGCGTCTATCTGCTCGGGGCGCACATCTTCGGCGGCAATATCCTCCCACCCGTTGGCGGGCGATAAAACAAGTTGCAGCAAGTTTTTCAGAAAGTGCTTCATAATCAAATTAACTTACAAAGTTAATTGATTTTTGAGCGTCCGTCAAGACCTGTTGTACAAATGTTAATAAGTTGTTGATAAAATGTTAATAACAAGAACTCCTTTATACAGAAAATCTCCCGACAAATCCATTAAACCAAATATCCTGCGGCCGGAGGATCCGGAAGCAGGATATAGGAGACAGTCGATTTTTTATGGGAGGTTTATTTAGTGTTCCTGGGCACTGTCAATGTAAGAGTATTCCCTTCAATTTTTTTGCCTTTATATATGATGTGGTCATCAAAATGCGGTTCTTTTTTCTTCCATACCAAACGATGGGAGTACTCGAAATCATATACAGTATTCGTGGCCGTGATGCCAAATGTCAGTTTTAGGTCGATCGGATCCTCTCCCTGGAACTGTCCGAAATAGAGGCTGTAATGCTGATCGCTCCAGACACCGGTCCACACCGCGCCATAAAACATTGCCAAGTAGAAACGTGACGGACGAGGAAGATCCTCTTCTTTCCAACAGGGGTTATAAGCCTTGCCGTCATAACTGATCCACATAGGTTCGCCGACCCAGTTGCCCTCGACTGCAGGATCTAGCAGGTTGTTACCTTCTTCATCAACGAGATAGACGGTTACTCCGGCCGGCCTTATATCCCAGATCAGACCGGGATCAGGCTCATCATTATCCGAGCATGCCGAGACAGTCAGGAGCAGCGTGAAGGCCGTCAGAATGTAAAGGAATTTCTTCATAGATAAGGTTATTGTTATTTTTAGATTCGGTATTCTATCAAATTATCATCTCTGCAAAGTTATAAATTATAACTGGATCCTGCAATAATTATGAAAAATAATTACCGGAAAAATTTTCG
>CAMWGM010000098.1 GCA_947173755.1 uncultured Muribaculaceae bacterium | reverse complement strand
CAGGATGGGTGTACGACGGTGCGGGTGATTGACAACCGGATAAGGAGAGTCGGAAGGTTTATTGCGTTTCAGATCGGAATTAAGCCACTCCGTAAGGTGACGTGAGACGGTATCGGCAGTAGTGATTATCCAGAGAGGATCTTCAGCGGCAAGTTGCTGACGGGCTTCTTCAAACTCCGGAAGACGGTTGAAGAGCATAGCGGGCATGTGGGGTGAAATAGCACCCGAGGTGTCAAGCGAAAGAAATCGGTCGAGACTGAGAAGAGGAATACCGCTGTCCTGTTTTGCAATGAGCAGTTCAAGATCGAGGCGCATTCCGTTGATGTTCCTGACACGGCATTTCACCAACTGGTTGAGATTGAGACGCTGGTCGCGATTAACCGGAACCCTGAATGTAAGGCCGTTCCAGTCAGACACTTCATAATAGTGACCTATGGGATGATAGTCGCCTTTAACTCTGAATTCATAAGTTTCACCTTCGCGGTAAATCTGCGGTACAATAGAAGCAAGATCCTGTGCAAGTTCGGGATTACCTTGAGCATCAACTTCCTTAACAATACACTCGAGGCGATCGGGCCGGAGTTTTCGTTGGAAATCAAATCCTTTTATATCGTATTCGCTACCTCTTAACTTAATCTGGAAATAAAGGTTGCCACCCGCTACTTTACTTCCTGTGACTTTAAAACTGACTTTTTGTCCTTTTTCAAACATAGCAATAAAATGATTGATTAAAAAAATGCAAAGATCCGGGAACAAAAAATCCAGATCTTTGCAAAGATACGAAAAAATAGGGAGTCAGGGAAGTGTCAAAAAGTTAAAATAGAACCGGTGCCCTCAAATTATGACATATGACTGAAATCGGAACCGGCAGGTGATTGGAAAAGTGATAGCCCGAATTCCTTTACCGATGCATAGACGTGGTCGAACACGTCCGCCTGGATTGCTTCGAAATCTTCCCATTTCGTCACCGAAGAGAAGAAATAGAGTTGGACCGGAAGACCTTGAGTTGTAGGCTGGAGTTGTCTCACCATCAAAGTAGTATCTTTTCTGATATCCGGCCGTTGGCGAAGATATGACATTAGATAGTCTCGGAAAAGACGGAGATTGACCGTTGAAGATGCCTGCTCGACAGTAGTTTCGCCGAGCCATCCACGATCGGAAAGTCTTCCGAGAGTATCGGGAGAGCAGTAACCGACGGAGTTGATGTCGATATAGACTGAACGTTCGACGCGCCGCGCACCAACTTTCTGCATGTTGCGGTAGTTTTTGAATGACTCCGAGACGAGTGCATAGGGAGGAATGGTAGAGATGGAGTTATCCCAATTGCAGACTTTGACGGTGGTGAGAGATATGGTGAGCACCGATCCGTTAGCACCATATTTATCCACCACAATCCAATCGCCAACGTTCACCATATCGTTGACAGATAATTGTATCGACGCGACGAAACCCATAATGGTGTCCTTGAAAACAAGAGAGAGTACCGCGGCCGAGGCGCCGAGTGCGGTGAGAATAGCGATCGGCGTTTTTCCAACTATGATACTGAGGGCAATGATGATTCCGAGCGCAATCGTGATGAGATTGAGCATCTGCACAATACCTTTTACCGCGAGACGGTTAAGACGCGGCCTGCGGGCGAAAGCATTGTAGAGATTGGAGTTGAAGATGGTGATCATATAGACCACCGTGGCCAAAATGTAGATTGAAGTTACAATCGAGAGGATATGGACACTGTCGGGAGTCTTAGCGAAGAATCCCGGAAGCATCCATTTGACTACAAGTGCCGGAGCGAGTTGTGAGACGGCCGAGAGAAACCGTGAATTCAGGAGATCGTCATCCCATTCGGTCTCGCTCCGTGCGATGATCTTCTCTACAAATTCGAGAATGCGCTTGCAGACATAATATCCGGCAAAAGAGCAGATGGCGATGAGGAGAAGTAATAACACAGTGACCACCACATCCCCGTAAGCGACGGAGATGTGGTGGTGAAGAAAATCAGTTATTTCCTGAAGCATGTTGATTAGGCCTTGAAGGGAGGGGGAGTGGGAGGTGTGTCGGCGGAGTCGGCAGAGTCATTCGATTCTTCCGATTTCTCCTGTTCTTGAGCGGAGTCAGGATCGACTGTGACGACTTCGGTTGCTTCGACATCTTCGACATCAGGATCAGATGTGCTTTTGGGCGTTTCGGAGTCGTTGCCGGGTTTTTCGCCCGAATCTTTCGAGGAACGCTTTGCATCGAGTTCGGCCTGGAGACGCATGATCTCTGCGGTGCGCGAAGCCCACTTGCGGGGGCCGAAGATTTCCTTGAGATCTTCGGAGTACATGACCTCTTTAGTAAGAAGCGTATCCGCGAGTTTCGAATGTCCCTCGGAGTGAGTGCGGATGATCTCTTTGGCACGTTCATACTGCTCGTTGATGATTCGGGAAACCTCAGCATCGATCTGAGCTGCACGTTCACCTCCATAAGGTTTGCTGAAACCGTAAGCCTGTCCGGTAGAATCGTAATATGAAACGTTGGGGAGTCGATCACTCATTCCGTAGTAGACAACGATAGCATGAGCCATCTTGGTCACCTTCTCAAGGTCGTTGAGCGCGCCCGTGGAGATCTGTCCCAGTTTGATTTCTTCTGCAGCGCGACCTCCGAGAGTCATGCACATCTGGTCAAGAAGAGCCTGGAGAGGGGTGATCTGACGCTCCTCCGGCATGTACCATGCAGCTCCGAGTGCCATTCCGCGGGGAACGATAGAGACTTTCACCATCTCGTTGGAATACTCAAGGAACCACGAGACCGTTGCGTGACCTGCCTCGTGAATGGCAATCGCCTTCTTTTCCTCCGGAGATATGATCTTGGAACTATGTTCCAGACCACCGATGATACGATCGATGGCATCTGAGAACGATTTACGGTCGACAGCCTTCTTATTGTTGCGGGCAGCAATAAGAGCGGCCTCGTTGCAGACATTTGCGATTTCGGCGCCGGAGAAACCGGGGGTCTGACGTGCTATAACTTCCACATCGACGGCGTCTGCAAGTTTGAGATTGCGGAGGTGGACGTTGAAAATCTCGATGCGGTGCTTGAGTTCAGGGAGATCAACATTGATCTGACGGTCAAAACGTCCGGCACGGAGTAGCGCTTTGTCAAGAATATCGGCACGGTTGGTGGCAGCAAGAATGATGACGCCGCTATTTGTACCGAAACCGTCCATTTCAGTCAGAAGTTGGTTGAGAGTATTCTCGCGTTCGTCGTTAGCACCCATGTTGGGATTCTTGCCGCGAGCACGACCGACTGCATCAATTTCGTCGATGAAGACGATACACGGGGCTTTCTCCTTGGCCTGACGGAAAAGGTCGCGGACGCGAGATGCACCGACACCGACAAACATTTCGACAAAATCAGAGCCGGACATAGAGAAGAAGGGGACATTGGCCTCGCCCGCGACAGCCTTGGCAAGAAGAGTCTTACCGGTTCCGGGAGGGCCTACGAGAAGTGCTCCTTTCGGAATTTTCGCACCGAGATCGGTGTAACGGCTCGGATTGCGAAGGAATTCGACAATCTCGCGGATTTCCGTCTTGGCTTCAGTCAGACCAGCGACATCCTTGAAGGTTACGTTGGTCGCCTCACCTTTCTCGAAAACCTTAGCCTTGGATTTTCCGACGTTGAATACCGACCCACCGCCACCACCGCCGGGTCCGCCTGACATACGCCGCATCATCAGGAACCAGAAGCCAACGAGAAGGACGATAGGACCGAAAGTCCAGAAAAGCGAAGAATAGTCGGAAGCCTTAGTATAGTTTACCTCACCTTTGAAAACGCCTTCCTGCCGCCAAAGATCAATCTGATCCTGAATCTTGTCGGCCGAAGGAATATCAGTCTCCACTTTGGCCTGAATTCCTTTACCGGGCTGAAATTGTTCGGCTCTGAAAATTTTGGATCCGAGTGAATCGGTGACAATGGCCTCAGCCTTATTGGTGTTGGTGTAAACGGTGATCTTGGTGACGCCACCTGTCTCAACATATTGTTCAAATTTAGTAAACGACACTTCTTTGACAAGAGAGTTGTCATCCATTAACAACATAGCGAGCAGAAAAGTCACAACGATGGCATAAGCCCAGTACATACTGAATTTTATGCCTCCTCCCTTTTTGGGTTTTAGCGGATTGTTGTTTGGTAATGGCATAGGTTATACGAGTAGTGAAAATAGATCAGTCTAAATCGGGAATAAATGCAATTGGGGCGTCGCTCCAAAGACTTTCGAGATCATAAAGCGAACGCGTTTCGGGAACAAAGATATGGACGAGCGTATCGCCGTAATCAATCACGATCCATTGGGAATTGGTATATCCGTCGTAGTTGAATGGCTTTACCCGTGCTTTTTCCAACAGAGATTCACGGATATTGTCGGCGATGGCAGCGACATTCTGTGACGAAGTGCCCTGACAGATAATAAATCTGCGGGCTGCCGCGCTCTCGATGTCAGACAAGTCGACAACGGCAATTTTCTTGCCCTTACGGTCATGAATTGCCTCGACGACGAGAGGAAGTATGTCAGTGGTAGATGATGATGTCATTTAATGTGGTGAATTATTTATCTGATCATTGACCGAAGAGTTATCCGTCGGTCTACACAAATAACGCTTTTGCAGGTGCAAATGTTTTATCCCGCATAGTTTAATATCTCGGGGAATGAGTCTGCAGATAGGGATCGATGATCGATCGGTAGTAATTGCGCAGATCGGTCCACTTCACATAGGGCCCGTCTACGGCTGCTACAGGGAGGGTGACTTCCTCTTCGTTGAGGAGAACTTTTACAATTACATCTTTAGGGTCGGTGGAGCCCTCAGGTCGGTAGAATATCATCTGTATGTTGCCGGCCATTGGAATGACGGCATAGTTAGCCCAATTTCCATATAGATCTTCGAGCGATGAGTAAGAGCGATGGAGGTCGTTGAGTTGCATGAGGATTGCAAGCGGAAGGACTATCGAGTCGTGACCGAAACGGAGATTGACGCTGTGATTGGCGGAGGTAACGGCCGTGTCGGCAGACTGGATGAAATTATCGAGTAGCCATGCATGTTCCATGGCAAGATTACCGCCGGTGAGAGGTGTGTTACCTGCCTCAATGAACCAGTAAGCGTTGTTTTTGATCCAATCGTCTTTTATTTCGTCGCGGGTGAATATCTTTTCAAGCAATTCGAAGCCATTCTGGGCTGAATGGTTCTGCGTGTTCTGAAG
The DNA here is from genome assembly GCA_947173755.1 of uncultured Muribaculaceae bacterium. Lineage (GTDB taxonomy): Bacteria > Bacteroidota > Bacteroidia > Bacteroidales > Muribaculaceae > Duncaniella. The sequence goes on along the minus strand of CAMWGM010000098.1, from coordinate 879 downwards.
AAGCTGTATAGTGGCTGAAGCAAACGCCGGAGCGTCGACCGAGTCGCGGGCAAAATCGGATGAGGTGAAGAGTTTAGGCAAAAACTTTGAGCCGTCATTATCGAATCTTCTTTGAAATTCCGGCAAAATATTCTTGCGGGCTGCTTCACGTCGGGTGACAACCGATGTATCGCTTGAGCATGCATTCATATAATACATCTCAGCATCAGAGCAATCTGTTGTGATCAGGAGCGAAGGATAGAGTGCCTGAAGTTCTTTAACCTCATTGAGCATCGAAAGGATACACCGACGCACGGTGGTAGATTTGGCGTCGATATGAGTTCCTTCCTTGAAAATCTCAGGATAATTTGTCCCGATCCGTCGTCCTATCGCCTGATGCTGGAGAGCACCTATATCGGAAAGATCACCGTCCCGGAGGACTGCCTGCTTCCGATAGACTCGTGCAGAGTCGAGCAATTGCATGCCGAGAGATGTCAGCACCCCCGCTTTTTCCGCTTTTTCCAGCACCTCAACCGGCATGTCATAATGCCATTGTCCGATATGGTAACGGGAACCGTGACGGCCATAATGTTCAATATGGAACGGCTTGTATCCCTCAGGCGCAGGAGTTTGTTCAGGAGCGGTAAGAATATGTGGATATGCAAAATGATTACCACCTAACTGGGCTGTGGTGGGCTCGGGCAATTTAGGCGAGGCTGTCAATGCAACTGCAGAGAAACAGAGGGGCAAAAGGTATCGGAGTGAAATCATTGTAGTTAAAACGGATGTCAGTTTTTTATCAGAACCTTATTTCAGGTTTCGGAAACGATAGAAGTGCCGTCGAGAGCGTTCAGGCGACCGGAGATTTCCGGCAGCAGATCAAGTGGGAGAGTCAGTAAC
>CAMWGM010000097.1 GCA_947173755.1 uncultured Muribaculaceae bacterium | reverse complement strand
GATGACAAACGCACGTCTTGCGTCGGCATACATCGATGCGTTCACCACCCATCCCCTCGACGAGATCGAGATCAAGGCATGGGATGAGTATTGAAAATCCTCATTGAAAACTTTCGAAACTGCGGACGTCCCTTCTCGTCCGCAGTTTCTTGTTTCATAAGATTTTCTTTTCAATGGCTCTCTTCTACGGAGGCATCGTCGAAAAGTCCTTCATAACTGTTTCACATCGCAAAATTACTACATCATCTTTGAGAAACAGTGCGATTATGATCCTTTGAGCATTTCCTAAAACTAAATGTAATAAACTTCAATATTATTTTCGGTTACATTTTCTTATAAAAAGATGTTCCTTATGTCGAACTACTCTTTTTCTCACGAAAATCACTATCTTTGCAAAAATTATGACACTTTTCAGGATGATACCGAATGAAATACTTCTTATGCAGTACAGTTAGAGCCATATGCAAGTAATATTCACCCGATATCATATTGAGCCGATCTAAAAACTATGAGAGATGCTGAATTAACAAAACTTATAATTGATATCCGCGAAATATCGCACCGTTATCGTGTAAAAGCAGCCATTCAAGTCAACTCTACTATTATTGATGAGCGTTGGGAGATAGGTAAACGTATAGTAGAAGGAGAGCAGAATGGCGAAATTCGTGCGGAGTATGGGACTAATCTCCTGAAAGAACTGTCTGCTCGATTATCCTTTGACCTCGGGAAGGGGTACAGTCCGAGAGCATTGGCATATTATCGGCAACTTTACATATATTTCCCCGATAGAAAGATTTTGCAGACTCGTCTGCAAAATCTCACATGGTCACATATACAGGCTATACTTGGGGAAAAGAATGAGAAAGCCAGGTTGTGGTATATGGATGAAGCCGCTCAGCAGATGTGGTCCGTAAAGACTCTGGAAAGAAATATTGGTTCGCAATATTATCATCGCTTATTAGCGTCTTCCGACAAAGATGCTGTTTCAGACGAGATGAATCGATTGACCGAGAAAGATAATGTGGTCATTACTCCCGAACAGTATATAAAGTCGCCGGTAGTGACGGAATTTCTGGGTATTCCAAAAGACATAACTTACACAGAAAGTGATCTTGAAAGTGCACTTATCACCCATCTCCAGCAGTTCCTTATGGAACTCGGCAAAGGATATGCTTTCGTGGAGCGTCAGCAGCACATTGTAACTGATGCCGGCGATTATTACATTGACCTGGTGTTCTATAACTACTTGCTGAAATGTTTTGTACTGATCGATTTGAAGACATCAAGGATAACGCATCAGGATGTAGGACAGATGGATATGTATGTGCGAATGTATGATGAACTAAAACGCACTCAAGGGGATAATCCGACCATAGGAATACTCTTATGCTCCGAAACAAGTGAGGACATTGCAAAATACTCAATGCTCAATGGCAGCAAACAACTTTTCGCGTCAAAATATCTGACCGTCCTTCCCACCGAAGAAGAACTGCGACAAGAGATTGAGATGCAGAAACATCTGTTTTTATTACAAAGGAAAGGTGCAACGCAATGAAAATCAAGTTTATGAAGCAATCTTCGCGAACTGTAGCAATACAAAGAATTCTAACTTTGTCTTTACCTAATTCTGAAAAAACATTATTGAATTTCTTTGTTGTCGCTGAACCAGTGGAACTTTACCGATGAGGGGGATGAAATGACTTTTGTGTGAGGGTGTATGTGACCCACAGCAGGAGGATGGTGAGGGCGTAGAGGGCGAAGATTAGCCATGGAGTCTGCCATTCACCCATGAAAAGGCGCACGGGTGGAGTTCCAGCCATTTGCCACTGACACCAATGGTTGACAATGGAGCCGGCACAAAGAGTGCCGACAGTCGCTCCTATGCCGTTGCTCATCAGCATCATCAGTCCTTGTGCCAAGCCCTTGACTCTGGCCGGAGCGATCGACTGGATGTGCATGTGTCCGGCTATGGTGATGAAGTTGAAAGCAACCCCATAGACGAGCATCGAACCGACCAGCATCCAAAGTCCGTCACCCGGGTTTCCGAAGCCGAGGGCGAGAAACCGAAGAGACCATGCCAGAAGTCCCAAAGCGTAGACCCGGCTGAATCCGAGGCGGCGAAGGCATACGCCAACGAGCAGCACGCAGAGCGCCTCGGAAATCTGGGAAAGCGAGAAGAGTAAGGTAGCGTTTGAGGATGCGAAAGAATCACTATAAGCGGGAAGACCGGAATAATGAGTAATATATGGGGTTACAAATCCATTTGATATCTGCATGCAAGCGCCGGTCAGTGCCACGAAGAGCAGGAAGACCGTCATCTCACGGCGCGAGATGACCGATCGGAAAATTTCAGAAAACGGAGGACGAGCCGAGTTTGAGTTGACGGAACCTCTTTCGGAACTCGCGGAAGGGAGGAAAAAGGAATAGACAAATGCGCCGAGAGCGAGTAAACCGCTGCACAAAAGTTGCATGGAATTATACTGGAAACGCATTCGGGAGAACGAAGATGCATCGGAAAAAGTGAATGCTAACTGTCCTTCGTGCCAATAGGCACTGTTGACGAACCACATGGCCAATATAAATCCTACGGTACCCCATATGCGGATACCGGGAAAAATATCAGCGATAGATTTACCCGAGGATTCTATTTCCCGGAATGTGATCACGTTGGCCAATGCCATGCAGGGGAGATAGAATGAAAGAAAAAGGATGTAGAGGCCGAAGGTCGGAAAAAATTCGAGTTGCGGATGCAGACTGCCATATCTCCACAGACCCAGCATCGCTGCCGATGACAGGAGATAGCAGAGACTAAGAAGACGGTCCGGACGCAGCATACGGTCGGAAAGCATTCCGAAAAGAGATGGTGTAAGGACTGACACAAGTCCGACCGCAGCATAGAACCACGCGATGTCGCCGCCAAGTCCTCCCCTGCCGAGAAACTGACCAAGGGAAGTCAGATAAGCACCCCAGATCGCGAAATGCAACAGGTAGAGAATGGAAAGCCGCGCACGCATCAGTGATCAGAATTTGAATTCCACTCCTCCCATGATAGTGGCTCCGGGCATAGGGCAACCGTACATCACTTCATAACGGGTATCGGTGATATTGTCGAGTTTTACCATCAGAGTTACAGGAACCGATGACCCAAGTGTGTATGCGGCGCGAAGGTTGAGAAGGGAATAGTTGACGATATCTCCCTCGGGGAAACCGTTGCGCATGTGCCAGATGCTCATCTCCTCAAGAGTGAAACTGAAAGGACCCGGCGAATAAGTGACCTCGAGATTGAGTTTGTTTTTCGGGGAAAAAGGATTATTGGAGTCGGTGTGGAGATATGACCATGAACCGCTTGCCTGCAGATTGGGAAGGAGGCTGCAGGCTGCTTCGATCTCAAAGCCCTTGTTGTGGAACGAACCGGAGTTAACATTCCTCGGCCGTCCTTCCTGCATGATCCTGATGATGGTGTTGCGCCCGTCGATATAGAAAAGAGCGGCGCCGAGCATAAGGCGATTGGTGAGGAGATGCTGACGGTAGCCGATCTCGTAGTTAAGCATGTATTCAGGCTTCAGATCAGGGTTGGCCGGAGGATAGAGATAGAGTTCGCGTATGTTGGGGGCGCGGAAGCCTTTGCTGAAGGAGAGTTTAAGTTCACCTGTCCGCACAGGACGTACGATCACTCCGGCCTGAGGCACCCAGATGTTTCCGTATGAGGATCCGTGTTGCAGACGAACTCCGGCACTGAGATCGATCAATTTGTCCAGAAAACCCTGCTGCATCATCAGATATCCGGCTACCTCATTGACATTATGTGTCGCTTCCGACGAGCGCACTGACGGATCGACCTTGTCGGTGTTCCAGATACTTCCGCCCCAATGCTGAAAATCGATTCCACCGGAGAGAGTATTAGCGGTCCACAGATTAACGGATTCATATAACGTCAGACCCATATTATAATCCGAGGAATGGAACAGATAGTCCCGAGGAGCCGCTCCGGGCGCGTTTCCGTCATCGAGATCATGACGGCCCCAGTTTATGTAGGCCTGGAGACCTCCCTCGAGCCTTTCGTAAGAGTTCTTGAGATAGAGACCGCCTGTGCCGCGTTTCATATAGGTCCACATGTTTTCGAGCGGATCCTGTGTCGTGCCGGGATTATTGGCACGTGTCTGAGTGAGATCGAGCATACCGGCGACACTCCAGTTGCGTGATAAGGCGTACTTCAATTGGGCAAACTCGCTTGCGAGCCAGAAGGCGCTCCCGGCACGGTCGCCATTGCTGCGGTCAAGTTGTCCGGAAAGCGTGGCTGAGAACCGACCCTTCTTATATCCGGAAGACATTGCGAATTTCTGGGTCGAAAATGAGCCGAACATTGCCCGCGCACGTCCCGTCAGACCATCCTTGCGCTGAACTTTCGTCACGAGGTTGACCGATCCGCCCATAGCGTTGGAACCATAAAGCAGAGAAGAAGGACCCTTCACTACCTCGATTTTTTCAATACCGTTGGCTACATATGTGTCCGCCACGCTGTGGCCGAACACGCCGGCCCATTGAGGCTGGCCGTCAATCATGAAAAGAACTTTATTTCCATCGCCTACGCCGCGGATAGTCACGGTACCGGCACTTCCTCCCGAAACTCCATAACCGGCAAAACCTCGCTCAGTCACGAAGAGACCCGGGACTTTGGCCGTCAGCACCGGCATCAGCGAACTTTCGGCAGATTGTTCGATCTCAACATCTGAGATCCGGGTAACATTAAGAGGATTGAGTTCGGGGTTGGTCTTCAACGGGGCGGTGACAACCACTTCATCGAGGGGCTGAATGGAATCGATTGCTGTCTCCGCACCTGCGACCGTAACGGGCAACAGAGATAGCGCAAAATAGAAGATCTTTCGCATACTGGTAAGATGTGTTTGTAAAATTTTCCGGCAAAGTTAATGAAATATTTTGTATATTCACTAAAATTCACTTAATTTTGCGTAAAAAATTATTCACCCTATATCCGCCAATATTAATTTTCAGCCATGACACAGTCTGAAATAGATTTTTTCGACCGCTTAGCCCCCGAATGGGATGCCTCCGAAGTACGCTCTACTCCTGAAAGAGTGCGTTCCATCCTTGATCAACTCGACATTCGTCCCGGAATGAGTATACTGGATCTCGGAACCGGGACAGGAGTATTGATACCTTATCTGAGTGAAAAAGTCGGGGAAAGAGGAAACATCACCGCTATTGATCTCTCAAGCGGTATGCTTGATCTGGCAAAGAAGAAATTCGGTCATCTGAAAAATGTGACTTTCCTTCTGCTGGATTTTGAGGAAGAAATAATTCCGGGGAAATATGACATCGCGCTGCTCTATTCGGTGTATCCACATCTTCATGCTCCCGAGCAGACATTAAAATGGCTGTTCAGAATGAACCTGAAAGATGGAGGGAAAGTGGTAATAGCATTTCCTTCTGACGAGAAATTCATCAATCAGATTCACCATGACCGGGCGTCGGAGAGCGACCATCTGCTGCCGGCACAGGAACTTGCCAAGGAGATTTCTAAGTGGGGTATGAAGGCCGAAGTTCTAGCTGACGATGAAGAAACATATATCATCTGCGTCAGTATGTCAGACCATTCTTAAGAAGTGTCTCCTTCAGGCGGAAATTTTCGCTCCTGAGTGAGTCGATCTCTTCACGCAAGTTGTCGATACGCTCCGAAAGGCGATCGTTGCGACGCGTCAGATACTCGATGCGCGACAGGAGATCTCGGCTGTTTTCTACAGGACTGCGACGATGAGCCTCCTCATGGAAATGATTTAACAACTGTGAGAAAAGATCATTCTGATCGGCCGGATGAGTGTGAGGAGGCACTTCTCTCTCGGCTTCATCAGGAAGGAGATAGTCGTCGAAGTTGTCGAGTTCGAAAATCTCTTTAAGAGTTTCCATTTTTTCGTCGGGCATGCGGCTGCGCCCATTTTCGATGGCCGAGAGAAAACTGGGCTGAACCTGGAGACGCTCAGCCAGATCGCGCTGGCTCATGCCGGCCCTCTTACGAAGCCGTGTCAGATCGATTCTATTCATCGGGATGATTTTTGATAACAAATTTACGAGATTTTTCGAATATCGCCAAATGTTCGGAAAGATAGTAACTATTCAGCCAAAGCCAATGGCATGACAAGGTCGCTCGTCGTATTAGACG
>CAMWGM010000096.1 GCA_947173755.1 uncultured Muribaculaceae bacterium | reverse complement strand
TCGATAGTTTTCACCAATCGTTCGGTTCTGAAAAGTTATGCTCCGCTCGAGATTACCCCGGTTGACCGGGATGCATTCATCGACAAACTTAAATCAGTAAATCCTTCAATCGAGATTTCAGAATGAACATTGAGGAATTTCGCGAATACTGCCTGTCGCTGGAGGGGGTGACCGAAAAAATCCCGTTCGGAAAATTCGCTCGAAAATTTGAATCGACACTCGTTTTCTATGTTCTCGACCATATGTTCTGTCTGGTCGATATGGATGATTTCACAGAGGTGACATTCCGTTCGACAACCGATGAGATAACGGAAATAAGTGGCCGCTACGACTGTGTTCATCGTCCGGTCAATCCTGCTCTTAAGTTGTGGGTGAGTGTGTCGCTGAATCAGGATATGCCCGATCATGAGATATTCCGGTTTGTCGGACAGGCTTATGAGATAATCAAAAATAAATACGAAAAGAAGAAGGGATAAGGATCAGGAGTGAGCGATAGAAAATATATTGCTATTGATCTGAAGAGTTTTTACGCGTCGGTCGAGTGTGTCGAGAGGGGACTTGATCCACTCGACACATGTCTTGTCGTAGCCGATGCATCGCGCACGGAGAAAACCATATGTCTGGCCGTATCGCCTGCGCTTAAAACATTCGGCACCGGAGGACGTCCGCGTCTCTTTGAGGTGGTGCAGAAAGTCAGGGAGGCAAATTCCCGGCGAGGACGGCAGGGAAAGTCATACTCGAAATCTGTTCTTGACGCAAAACCGGAGATTGCGATTGAATATCTCATCGCTCCGCCCCGAATGGCTTATTATATCCAGTACAGCACGCGGATATATGACATTTGCCTGCGTTACATAGCTCCTGAGGATATCCATGTCTACTCGATTGATGAGGTAATAATCGACGTGACCGATTATCTGCGCACTTACTCCATGTCGGCACACGATCTCGCCATGAAGATGATCCGCGAGGTGCTCGACGAGACCGGGATCACAGCCACAGCTGGAATAGGTACAAACAAGTATCTGTGCAAGATCGCTATGGATATCGTAGCCAAGAAAATGCCTCCCGATAAGGATGGTGTGCGCATTGCCGAACTCGACGAAATCTCTTACCGCCGCCAACTCTGGGACCACACTCCTCTAACCGATTTCTGGCGGGTAGGGAAGGGGATCGCCAACAAACTCGCGCCATACGGGATACTGACGATGGGCGACATAGCGCGCTGCTCGCTCGAGCATGAAGAGTTTCTCTACAGGCAGTTCGGAGTGAATGCCGAACTGCTCATCGATCATGCATGGGGCTGGGAGCCCGTCACTATGCGCGAAGTGAAAGCCTATCAACCTTCCGAACGGAGCATCAGCAGCGGCCAGGTGCTGACATGCGCCTACAGTGCGGCGAGTGCCCGCAATGTCGTGCTCGAAATGGCCGACTGCGTCTCTCTCGAACTGATAGAAAAACGGCTTGTTACCGACCAACTTGTCCTCACGATAGGATATGACATCGAGTCGCTTTCGAATTCAGCGATCCGTGACCGCTATGAGGGTCCGATAAAGACAGATATGTATGGCCGAAAGGTTCCGGCACATTCCCACGGGACAATAAATATCGACCGTCCGACTTCTTCATCGAAGATTCTTCTCGATAAGGTAGAAGAACTCTATGACAGGATAATCAATCCTGATCTCCTTGTCCGACGTCTGACACTTTCGGTAAACCACCTCGTCAGCGAGGATAAGGTTGCCGGGCAACAACCCGTGCAACTTGATCTCTTCGCCGATTATGACGAGATCTGCCGAAAGAACGAAGAAGATAAAGCCGAGCGTTCCAAGGAGCGCCGCCGTCAGGAGGCGATACTGAAAATCAAGAAGATGTTCGGGAAGAACGCCATTTTGAAGGGTCTGAATTTCACCGAAGGTGCCACCCAGCGCGACCGCAACCGACAGATCGGAGGACATCATGAGTAAGTATGATGATATAATCAATCTCCCTCACCACGTGAGCAAGATTCACAAACCTATGCCGGTGGAGCAACGGGCTGCCCAGTTTGCTCCATTCGCCGCGCTCTCAGGCCATCATGAAGTTATCGGCGAGACCGCACGTCAGACGCAGAAAAAGATCGAACTTTCTGAAGAGGAGAGACACCTGCTTTCGCAAAGACTTGCTTACTCTGTCGCCCGTAATGTCGAAGTGACCGTTACATATTTCGTCGCTGATACAAGAAAAGATGGAGGGAAATATGTCTCGGTAACCGGCAGAATAAAACGTATTGACGAATATGAAGGTCTTCTTATTCTGCACGACCATGTAGCCGTGCGTCTCTCAGAGATCTGCTCGCTTGAGAGCAGTGCTTTTGAAGAAATCGGCGGATAATCTCCAACAGACTTCCCGGAAACAGTAAGTGCCCTGACCGAGATCGGAATACTCAGTCAGGGCACCGTTACCAATTAATCTTTATAGGCTTAATAGCCGGGATTCTGATACTCCTCGGGATTATCCAGAAGGAGGATTTCAGGCAGGGGAATGGGACGCAGATAGTGAACGTTCTTGTCAAACTTCTTGATCTGCGGGTTGCACTTGGCGATTCGCGATTCGAGTGCGCGGAAACGCTTGAGGGTCATCCAGCGGGTCCATTCGCCGATGAGTTCGCGTGCATACGCGTCGAGAAGGAAATCAGCGTTGATGTTTCCGGCAGCGACATCCATGCTGTGGTCATGACCTTTGCATGCACGGTTGCGCAGAGTGTTGAGACGGGTCACATCAGGCTGTCCGAGACGCCATGCGATTTCTGCAGACATAAGATAAGTCTCGCCGAGGCGGTAGATGATACAGTCAGACGAAGAGTAAGGCTTGTTGGCATTCGAACCGGCATACATCGAAGGAGTGTCAGCCTTGCTGAGGCTCGGGAAGAACTTGAGGGGCTTGGCGGGATCGGCATAGTTGTCTTCTATATTATAGATAGCGTAGCGGCAGGCGTCACGTTCGGCCTGTGTGTAGGTGCGACGCGGGATATAGACTGCGGTATCGCCGAGAAGGATGTCGTAGGAGTGGTCGCCTACGCGCTTCTTGTCGAGATTATAACGCTGGGCGTCGCTTTCGCTCCATGTGTAATGGATTCCATCCTCGGCATTAGCCTTGTTGACATAGAATACATCGCTGAAGAATGCGTCATAACGCATGTCTTTTTCGCCGTAGAGATCGATCATATACTTCGAGGGCTCCATGTAGCAGTTTGACTTGGCGAGTTTGTGAACCGGATAGCCGTTCACCTCGGTGTCATAACTGGGCACCATACCGTCGAGATAAACACCGGAAGTGTTGTTGTTATATGCGGCCGCATGCTTCCAGGCGCGGTTGAAGTAGTTGCCACGGGGATTGTAGGCTGTTACCGACGAGTGGGTAACTACGAAAAGCGCTTCGGCATTTGTCTTGTTATTGTTCTCGTCGAACACTTCGTTGACATCGTCGTAGAGTCTGACACCGAGAGCGGCGGCATTGTCGATCAGATAGTCTGCGGATGCCTTGGCATCGAGAAGAAGCTGACGGCTTTCAGCCTCGGAGATAGCATCGGCGTAACCGAGACCATCGGTATATGTGGCATAGGTGAGGCAAGCCTTGGCGTGAAGGTGATAAGCCGCAGCACGGGTCACGTGGCCGCGCACCGCCTGATTGACGGGAAGATACTTCTTGGCAAACTCGAGGTCGCTGATAATGACATTGTAGAATTCGTTCACTTTGCTGCACTCAGGAGCGGTGACGGGGGTAGTGGTCGGTTCGGTGGAGAGATATTTGCCACCCCATTGCTCTACGATGTTATAGAGAGCGTGAGCGCGGATGAAGTGGGCTTCTGCAACGAGTTCGTTGATTCTGTCCTGGCTGAGTCCGGTCACTTTATCGGCATAATAGATAGCGGCGTTGCAGGAGTTGACGATAGCATAGAAACCGCCGTAACCTTCTGTGAACATATAGACCGCGGGCCCAAAGTCCTCGTAGCGCATCAGTTTACTCCAGTTGCCGTTGGTGCCACCGGGATTGGCATCCTGCCAGATGTCTGTACCGGTTTCGGCCACCATCAGGTAGGTGTCTTCTGCCTGGCCGTAGACGATGCGGACGAGATCGAAGTAGCAGTCGTTGATTTTCTTCTCATACCCGCTGGCTGTCGACCATTCCTGATCGGTCGACACACCCGAGAGGTTTTCTTCCTCGAGGCTGCATGCGGCGGTGCCCATCAGCAGCACAGAGGTAAGGGCGAGTGATATTGATTTATAGAGATTCATTTCTTTTGGTTTTGAATGGATTAGAAGGTAATGTTAACACCTAAGACAAACTGCTTGGAGAGGGGTGCATCGTCGTCGTCGCCACCCTTCTCGGGGTCGTAGTGTTTGAGATACTGACTCTTGGTGAAGATGAAGGGATTGGTGGTAGTGAAATAGAAACGGAGTTTGTTGACACCGAGTTTCTTGAGGGAGTGACGGGGAAGGGTATAACCGAATGTGATGTTCTTAACTTTCAGGTAGGAACCGTTGAAGTAGTTTGCCCACTGCTGATAGGGATCCTGACCGTTGGAGATGCTGGCATCGGGACGCGGATAGCGGCCGCTCTGATTTTCGGGTGTCCAGTAGTCGCAGACTGTGGGTGAGGGCGAGAGGCCGTCGGTGCGGTACCATCCTGTAAGACCGTAGGGAATTGTCCAGTCCCAGCGTGCGATGAGGAGGAAACTCAGGTCGAAGCCTTTGTAGTTGAAGGAGTTGAACATGCTTGCAGACCATTTGGGATCGGCATTGCCGAGCACGAAATAGTCTTCGTCGTTGAGTTTATAGTCGGCTTCACCGTTTTCAGCGATGTGAACCTGACCCGGCTTCTGGCTGTATTTGGCAGCCTCGTCGGCTTCTGCTGTTCCCCAGATACCGGCATATTTGTAACCGTAGTATGTGTGAATTCCTTCACCGGGGATGAGATAGTAATCGCCGAACTGGAGCGGGCCTTCGCTTGTGGTCTTGATGACTTTGTTCTTGTTGGTCGAGAAAGTGAGGGTAGTGGTCCACTGGAAATCGCGGGTGATGATATTGTGGCTTGTCACTGCGAGCTCGAGACCCTGGTTGCGCACTTCGCCTACGTTTGACCAGATGTTGAATGTCGAGCCTCCGTAGCCACCGGCGATATAGGGAAGATTCTTTTTGAAGAGAAGATCCTTGGTGTCGGTGCGGTACCAGTCGGCGGTGAAGGTGATGCGGTCGTTGAGGAAGCCTGCATCAAGACCGATGTTGAGGTTGTATGATTTCTCCCAGCCGAGATCCTTGTTGGCGATCGAGAGATTATAACCGCTGTAATTCTGGGGAATATCCTGGAAACCGATGATGCCGGTGCGGCTATAGTCGAGTGTTGCGTAGGCCGAAGCACCGGCGTTACCTGTGACACCGTATTCGGCGCGGATCTTGAGATTGTTGAGCCAGCGGATGTCGCTCATGAAAGGCTCGTCGCTGATGCGCCAGGCAAGTGAGCCTGCGGGGAAAGTGTCCCATTTATGACCGCTCGAGAGGATGGAGGCACCGTCCCAACGGGTGGTGAAACTTGCCAGATAACGACCTTTGTACGCGTAGTTGAGGCGGATGGCGTAAGACATCTTCTGGGTCTGGATGTAACTTGATGCAACGGTCGGAGTGCCGGTGGAAGCACCGAGGTTATGGTAGCCGTAGTCGTCTGAGTCGAAGCCGTTGGCGATAGCGGTAGATGTCTCGAGGCGGTCTTTTGACCACTCGGTGACACCGGTCGCTGTGAAACGGTGATCGTTGTGAAGATTGAAGTCGTAGGTGACGATGTTCTGCCACTTATAGTTATAGGTGAATCGGTTGCCTATCTCGGCCGAGATTTTTCCGCTCTCGAGTCCCTGATAGGAGTGATTACCCAGATAACTGCTGGCCTTAACGTTGCGCAGATAACCGCCGATGACGCTCTTGATCGAAAGACCTTTCACCGGCTTGATCTCTACGTATGCCTGGGGAGTGAACGAGAGTGTCTTGTAGTTGTTGATATAACTGTCGGAGTTGTTGTCGGCAAGAGGGTTCATGTTGCCGTCGCCGAGAGGATAGTCGACAAGGTTGCCATCTTCATCATAGACGTCGCCGAGAGGAGCCATGCAGCGCACTCGGTTCCAGATGCGGCTGTAGCGGCGGTCGTTGTTCGAGTACATTCCGTAGAGA
>CAMWGM010000095.1 GCA_947173755.1 uncultured Muribaculaceae bacterium | reverse complement strand
TACCGATACGCATAAACTTGTAAAATTCGAGGATACAAGTGTCGCCCCCGGAATTGAAGGTGCACTCATTCTTCCCAACAAGTCGACCAACGTGTTCCGCGCAGTCTTCAACAAGGATGAGATGGTGCACGTCACTATCATTCCCGACCGCGGAGTGACTTTTGAGACCGCCACCTATCTTTTCGACAGCCGCGTCGTCAAAGGTCGTTTCCCCGACTACAACCGGGTGATCCGCAACGATAACCCGTATGAACTTACCATCGACCGTCGTCTGTTCATCACTGCACTCCGTCGTGTCAGTCATTTCGTTGACGAAGGCCACGGACTCGTGAAATTCCGCATCGAGCCTGACAGGCTCGTGCTTCGCGCAAGCGATAACGAATATAATTCCTCCGGTGAGGAAACGCTTGCCGCAACATTCACCGGCACGAATCTGGTCATCGGTTTCTCCTCGGCTTATCTCCACGAACTCGCATCTGTCCTGTGGACTGAAGAGATTGTGTTCAAACTCGCCGATCCTTCCCGTCCCGCCGTGATTGTTCCTTCCGAGAACAAGCCTGAGACCGAGTTGACCATGCTTCTTATGCCGATGAACGTCGTCGACTGATCTTTGCGATCAATAACCACTTCACTTTCAGTACTTCATGCAACTCAATCTCAAGAAACCCATCATATTTTTCGATCTCGAGACAACCGGAGTCGATATCACCCGCGACCGCATCGTGGAGATATCGCTCATAAAAGTTATGCCGAACGGCGAGGAAATCGAAAAGACACGCCGCATTAATCCAGAGATGCCGATCCCTGCCGAGGCTACAGCCGTCCACCATATCACTGACGAGATGGTGGCCGCCGAGCCTAAGTTCAGACAGGTGGCCAAGTCGCTCGCTAACGAGATGCTGGGTTGCGACTTCGCCGGTTTCAATTCAAACCGGTTCGACATACCGATGCTCGACCAGGAGTTTCAGAGAGCGGGCGTGAAGTTCGATTTTTCGAAATGCCGCTTCATAGATGTCCAGACAATTTTCCACAAAAAGGAACAACGCACGCTTGTGGCGGCATACAAATTTTATTGTGGAAAGGAACTCGTGGGTGCTCATGGCGCGCAGAACGATACCCGTGCGACTCTTGAAGTGCTGAAAGCCCAGTTGGATCATTATGATGATCTTCCGAATGACGTTGATGCTCTTGCCGAGTTCTCCCGCCAGAACCGAAACGTCGACTTTATGGGCCGCATGATCTACAACGACGATAATAAAGAGGTCATCAATTTCGGAAAATACAAAGGCCGACTGGTCGAAGAGGTTCTACGTAAGGATCCGAGTTATTATGACTGGATCATGAAAGGGGATTTCGCACAGAATACGAAAGATTGTCTCACACGAATCAAACTCCGTCTGAAATGACGCCATCGTCGCCTCTTGAGGGCAAGCACATAGTGCTCGGAATATGTGGAGGAATTGCCGCATACAAGAGTGTTTCGCTTCTCCGGCTATTCATCAAGGCGGGTGCCGAAGTTCAGGTCGTTATCACCCCGGCCGGAAAGCAGTTCATTACACCGGTTACTCTTTCTGCTCTCAGCCATAAACCCGTTGTCAGCGAGTTTTTCACAGCCAATACAGGTGAATGGCACTCGCATGTCGATCTCGGAATGTGGGCCGACTGCATGGTGATCGCACCTGCCACTGCGTCCACTATCGGTAAGATGGCCAACGGGATTGCCGACAATATGCTTGTCACGACCTATCTGTCAGCTAAATCGCAGGTGTTTGTTGCTCCGGCGATGGATCTAGATATGATGGCCCATCCGTCGACAACACGGAACATTGATCTGTTGCGGTCGTACGGAAATATTATTATCGAACCCGAGGATGGATATCTGGCGAGTGGTCTCGTCGGAAAAGGCCGGATGGAGGAGCCCGAGAATATCTTAAAGGTCGTTGAACAATTTTTCGAAAAAGCATCTGATAAAACTCTCAAAGGGAAAAAAGTGCTCATAACGGCCGGCCCGACTTATGAAAAGATAGATCCCGTGAGATTTATCGGGAATTTCTCAACCGGTAAGATGGGTTTTGCACTTGCGGCAGAGTTTGCACGTCGTGGGGCAGACGTAACACTCGTCGCGGGTCCTGTAAGTCTTCCCACACCCGATCACAATATCCGCAGGATTGATGTCATGTCGGCGCGCGAGATGCTTGAGGCTTGCGAGACTGAGTGTGGGGATTCCGACTATGCTGTGATGTGTGCTGCCGTCGCAGATTATGCTCCCGAAAATGAATTGGACAGAAAAATCAAGCGTGAGCATGAGGATGTTCCTGTGCTACGATTGAAAAAAAATCCTGATATCGCGGCAACTCTCGGACGGATGAAGCGGGAAGGGCAGACCTTGGTGGGATTCGCTCTTGAAACCGATCATGAACTTGAACATGCTGTCGAGAAACTTCAGCGAAAAAATCTCGATTTCATAGTGCTCAATTCCATGAGAACTCCCGGCGCAGGTTTCGGAACCGATACAAATGCTGTCACAATCATCTCACGTGACGGCACAAAGGCTGAAATCGGCTTAAAGTCAAAGGCTGAAGTTGCATCGGATATTATTGATAATATCATCTGACTCTCCCGATATGTTTAAATCTCTCCTCTCCCGACATATTCTTCTGCTCTCGATGCTGCTGGTTACTTCGATCGGTCACGCACAAGAACTCAACTGCAAGGTTGAGATAAACACGTCGCGCCTTGAAGGAACCAACAAATCGGTCTTTGAGACGCTGCAGCAGGCTCTGTCGGACTATGTAAACACGACAAAGTGGAGTCCGGCACAGTTTTCTCCCGTGGAGCGCATCGAGTGTACGCTTTTTTTTGACATCACCGAATATGATGAGGCTGACGGAAAAATGAGTGGCACACTTCAGGTGCAGTCTCTGCGTCCGGTCTATAATTCAACTTATACCACGACTCTTCTGAATCTGCGCGACACTAAGATAGAGTTCAATTATACTCAGAATCAACCCTTGGTGTTCAATATCGCGAATTTCGAGAGCCAGTTGACTGCGATAGTCAATTTCTACGTCTATCTTATTCTCGCCGTGGATTTTGACTCATTTTCACTGCACGGCGGCGATCCCTATTTCGAACGTCTCGAGACTATTGTACATCAGGCTCAGTCGTCGGGCGAGAGCGGGTGGAAGGCTTTTGAGGACAATAAAAACAGAGCTGCTATCCTGGGCGCTTTCACCGATCCATCGACTTCTTCACTGCGCGATCTGCTATATCAGTACCATTTTCAGGGTCTTGATCAAATGATGATCGGCCCTGACAAGGGAAGAAAGACCATCGACGGTTCGCTCGATATTCTCACCAATATATATAAGGTGTCACCGATGTCCGTCGGACTGACAATGTTCAAGGACGCCAAACTTGACGAACTCGTCAATATCTACAGTAAGGCTCCGGCTGACGAGCGCAAACATGCCGCTGATCTGCTTAGTCCTATTTTTCCGACGGAAAACGAGCGTATCGAAAAAATCAGGAAAGGTGATGAGGAAAACCGTTAAAAATTTACTGAAGTGCTTGAATCGTTACATATTTCCAACTATGCGTTGATCGATGCTATCGACATTGATTTCCACTCGGGCTTCAATGTGATTACTGGTGAGACAGGTGCCGGTAAGTCGATTATGCTCGGCGCGCTCTCTCTTCTCTTGGGAGCGAGAGCGGATTCGCGCGTCGTGACCGATCCCAGTTCAAAAAGTGTCATCGAAGCGGTGTTTCGTCTCAAAGACGGTTATCCGGCTTTAAAGGAATATTGCCTCGGTGCTGATCTTGAGTGGGATGAGGAGCATTGCATCCTGCGTCGCGAGGTCGCTCCGGCCGGCAGATCGAGGGCTTTTGTCAATGATTCCCCCGTGCCGCTCTCGAAACTCCAGGCTGTTGCAATGAGACTTATCGACATCCACTCTCAGCATCAGAACCAATTGCTTTCGACACCGGAATTCCAGTTGACAGTCCTTGACACTCTCGCTGACAATGCAGGCAGACTGCAGGAATATTCCCGACGGTATAATGCTCTGAGGGAAGCGGTCAAGCGTCTCAAGGCTAAAAGAATGCAGATCGAGAAGAGCAAGGAGGACGAGGAATATACCCGTTTCCAACTCGAACAACTTGAGGAACTCAATCTGCAACCCGGCGAGCAAGCGGAACTTGAGCGTGAGCGCGACATCCTTAATAATCTGACGTCACTTAAGGCTGAACTTTCACGGGCGGTGAATTCGCTTTCACTCGGTGTGCCGAATGTAATCGAACTTATCGATACGGCTGCCGAGGCTTGCGACTCGTTATCGGATATCCTTCCTACCTCCGATAATATACCTTCTCGCCTCGAATCTTCGAGGATCGAGTTGTCTGACATCGCGTCGACCCTCGAAGGATTGAATGAGAATCTCAACGCCGATCCCTCCCGACTCGTAGAGATCGAAGAACGTCTTAACACAATATATTCCTTGTGTCACCGTCACCGCCTGAACGATGGCGATGAACTGATTACCCTCAGGGAGAACCTTGAAACCCGCCTGGCTGATCTCGATTCGAGCGACGATCTGCTCGCATCGCTTGAGCGGGATGCCCGCAGGGCCAAAGCGCTAGCCAGGGAAACCGCGCTTGAGATCTCGGAGGCCCGAAAGGCGGAAGCAGTGAGATTCGGAGAAAAATTGAGGGAAGTCGCAATGCCTTTGGGTATGAAGAATTTACGTGTCGAGATCAAAGTTGATCAGGGAGATATGACTTCCACAGGGATCGATACCGTAGAATTCATGGTTGCTTTTAACAAAAATCAGCCTCTCATGCCTATCGGAGCCACCGCTTCGGGAGGTGAGATATCACGTCTGATGCTTTCGGTGAAGAGTATTATTGCCTCGCGCATACAGTTACCGAGCATAATTTTTGACGAAATTGATACTGGAGTATCAGGAGATGTTGCCGACCGTATGGGCTCTATGATGCGGGACATCTCCAAATCTATTCAGGTCACTACCATCACTCACCTTCCGCAAGTTGCTGCAAAGGGTGATTCACACTACAAAGTATATAAGGAGGATGACGAGACCTCAACCCATACCCGGATAAGTCAGTTGACACCGGCTGAACGGGTTGATGCCATCGCGGTTATGCTCGGTGGTTCGACCGTCGACCGTCATGCCGTGGCAGCTGCCAAATCTCTCTTAAAAGGAAACTGAAATTTCTATGGAAAAAACCGATTATATATTTGGCCTTCGTGCCATCATCGAAGCAATTGAGGCCGGCAAAGATATTGACAAAATTTTCCTTGCCAAGGATCTGCAGGGAGAACTTGCAAACGAACTTATCCGGAAGGCGCGTGAATCGCGCATAGTAATGCAACGTGTTCCTGTGGAACGTATCAATAGGATCACCCGCAAAAATCATCAGGGCGCTTTGGCTTTGATGTCTGCAGTAACCTACTATCGTCTCGATCACGTCGTGCCCGAACTATACGAAAGCGGAATTCTACCGTTCATTGTGATGCTCGACGGAATAACCGACGTCAGAAACTTCGGCGCGATTGCACGGACATGCGAATGTGCAGGGGTCGACGCGATTGTCATTCCCGAACATGGATCTGTTGGGGTAGGTGGAGATGCTGTCAAGACCTCCGCCGGAGCATTGCTACACATCCCGGTCTGCCGTGTAAGTTCAATCTCGTGGGCAGCGAAATTTCTAAAGGAAAACGGCTATAATGTCTGCGCCGTTTCTGAAAAGGCCTCCCTTAACTATACTGAAGGAAATTATACTGATCCGGTTGCATTGGTCATGGGTGCTGAAGACACGGGTATATCCCCGGAAGTTCTCAAACAGTGCGACACCAAGGTCGCTATCCCTATGTTTGGGAAAATTGGATCACTGAATGTTTCAGTGGCTGCCGGGGTCCTTATCTATGAGGTGGTGCGCCAGCGTCTCGAGGCCAATCTCGAGATAGTGTGAGAAAAGACTATCCATACATCTCCACAATTTGCCCTGTGTCGAGATAATAAAGGAAGGCTTTGACCGGCATAGAATAAAGTTCGGAAATCAGTCTCTTATATCCGGCCATCTGTTTTCGATATTTCTTCGAAGGCTGATGGCCGGTTTTATAATCGATTATCTGGATTTCTCCGTCAGCAGTCCACACCACACGGTCAAATCGGCGGGGCTGTTCGCCGGGCACGACAATACTGCGTTCCATTAGAA
>CAMWGM010000094.1 GCA_947173755.1 uncultured Muribaculaceae bacterium | reverse complement strand
CCTAAGACGGCTTACTAGAGGTAGAGATGTCTAGTGGGCTCGGAGATTCGTTTAAGAGTCCTGAAGTGATCGACGGAGGCATACGGCACGCATTGTCGAAAGATCTCTTCCGGTCGCTTTGCACCGAGGACGGCTATGACTACTATGTGAGATTCAATATCAGCCATCGGCTCGGCTACAATCTCAACATCATGCCCGAGGTTGAAGTGAGACTCCATTACCCTGACGGTGTCACCCGGGAGATCTATTTCCGAGAGCCGCAGTGCCGCGACATGGAGTCCTACAAGATGAACCGCCGTTGGGTCGAAATCCCCTTCATCACCATCAGCAATATCAACGGTGTCTTCTATGCCGAACTTCTCTGCATGGGCCATCCGATAGGAGGCTTCGTATTCTCCACCACATGGCCTGACCAAAAGGGTCCATGGTATGCGGGAAACATCGAGCCGTTGGGAGAATACGACCCTGAAACGGCTGTCAGAACCTTGATGGAGCGCATGGATGTGGCCGAGATCACCCTGCCACTGGACGAATGTTTCGAGGAACCGGAAGCCGAGGACAACTTCGATAAGTTGCTGGAGGATTTCATCAGGACACAGACCGATGAGGACTCCGACACCGACGTGGAAACCTCAGATGAAGCCACCGCTGAAAGCCATGTGGAAGATGATGGTGAGGAGCCGTTGTTCGCGGCGCTGGACAAACTGACCGGCATACGTGCCGTCAAGGATCGACTCTCCACATACGAGCGCATGATGCTCTTCAACAAAATGCGTTCCGACAAGGGGCTCCCGTTGGCCACGACTCCGCTCCATGCCATGTTTCTCGGTTCGCCGGGCACGGGAAAAACCACTGTGGCTAAACTGATGGGGGACATGCTGAGACGCACGGGTGTGCTCTCGCGGGGGCATGTGGTGGTAAAGGAGCGGGCGACCCTTCTCGGACAAAACTATAACTCGGAGTCGGAGAAGACGCTCGCGGCGATTGAAGAGGCACGGGGTGGAATCCTCTTCATCGACGAAGCCTATCAGTTATACCAACCCGACGATCCACGTGACCCTGGGAAATTCGTGATCGAGACTCTCCTGACTGCGCTCTCCGACACGTCACGGCGCGACTGGGCGCTCGTTCTCGCCGGCTATCCAGATGAGATGAGAAGGATGTTTGAGATGAATCCGGGTTTCAAGTCACGCATACCCGACTCAAACATTTATCTTTTCGAAGATTTCACCGGTGACGAACTCCTCGAGATCGCCGAGAGATATCTGGCTGACCTTCACTATACACTTTCCGTGGATGCTCATTCGGCATTGAAAGCCAGACTTATGAGAGACCACGCATGCAAGGATAAATCGTTTGGCAACGCCCGCCATGTCCTCAATCTGATCCAGACCGAAATCCTTCTTGCCATGGCGGTAAGAGTAACCGGAAATCCCGATGCCGACGAAAAATCGCTCACGGAGATCCAGGCATCCGACATCCCCGGAATCACCGATCCGATATCGACAACTCTCAGGCCTCGCATAGGGTTTGTGGCCTGAGATCTTCTGCAATAATCATTGAGGCCGGAATCCGTGGATCGGTTCCGGCCTCGATTCTTAATGTGAGGAATTCTGATTGTATAATTTCGTGAACTGTTTCAATTGTTCCGCCCTGTCCATTTTGAGATATTTGTTCAGTGGCTTCATATCGTGATTCTTCATCTGCGAATAATAATGCACCACGTCGGCCATGGCACTCGCAAACGACGATGCATCGCTTTTGCTCAGTCCGTTCTCGAGGCAATAGACAGTCTCTCCTGCGAGATAGACCGAAAAAAGATCGACCCCGGTTTCGGGATTGTTGAGGTCGATCAGTTTCATGACCGATTCGGTAAGTTCCAAATCAAACTTATCGGTATCCGCAATATATTTCACGATAATCTGAGCGACTTCCTGACGTTTCTTCAACTCGGCAACGGTGGCAGGCGGAGGTGCCGAGACATACCACTTGCAGCATTCAAGGGCTTTTTCGTCGGAAATAGTCGCGGCTGCATCGTTGTTATCAGCGCCATGAGCCGACATGGCAAACGAAGCGATCGATGTCGCCAAGGCCATAAGAAGAAATAAAATAAGTTTTCTCATTTGCAGAAGATTTAGGGTGGGATAATATCGATAGTTGTCAATTTTTTTTCGCCCTCAAAAATTACGGAATAATTTACAATTTTCCAAACTTTTTCAATATTTTTTGCCGGACCTCCCGGGTTTAGGATAATTTTTGTTAAAAGACGTTAACATTGAAAAGATTTTGTAATGACTTTGTTGGAAAGTTGTAACAATGTTGTAACTTTGCATCGAAAATCCCCTTTAAAGACCGGGAGTCTCTCCCTCACGTTTCAAGAAGCGGATAGTTTTTATCAAGGAGAAAATATTCATGATCCGAATAATTTCACATAGATTTCGCTTTCTGACCGTTGCCCTCCCGGCAATGATCGGCCTGACTCTTTCCTTGGGCGGATGCAAGAGCAATACCACCGAGCAACTCTCGCACAAGCAGGAATCAACACCTGTTGCCCACATAGAGCCGCGCCAGCATTTCGACAGCGACAGCGCTTATCATTATGTCAAGACCCAGGTGTCCATGGGCCCCCGTGTTGCAGGCACCGATGGCGCGCGTCAGTGCAGCGACTACATAGTCAGTGAACTCAAACGTCACGGAGCCGCCAATGTAAGCGTGCAGGAAGGCAACGTGGAAGCCTGGAACGGCGACAATCTCGCATTGCGCAATGTGATGGGCAGGTTCAATCCCGAGGCAAAAGACCGCGTGCTTCTCGTGGCCCACTATGACACACGCCCCTGGGCAGACAGCGATGAGACCGAGGAGAACCGCAGCCAGCCTATCCCCGGCGCCAACGACGGTGCTTCGGGTGTCGGTGTGCTGCTCGAGATTGCCCGTCTGCTCGGACAGCAGGCAGCGCCGGTCGGTGTGGATCTTCTGTTTGTCGACGGCGAGGATTACGGCAAATCGTCAGGGTTCTCCCAGCATGAGAATTCCTGGTGTCTCGGCACCCAATACTGGGTGGACCACATGCCTTACCGTCCCAATGAACTTCCGCGTTACGGCATTCTGCTGGACATGGTCGGAGGTACCGATGCAAAATTCCACCGCGAATTTCTCTCTGACAGGGAGGCTCCCGAACTCGTCAGTGAAGTCTGGGCGATGGCCGAGAAGTCGGGCTATGGCGACCGCTTCATCAACAAACCCGGTGGCGCCGTGGTCGACGATCATCTCTTCCTCTGCCGCGCAGGTATCCCCACAGTCGATATTATCGAGAGCAAGAATGACGAGACAAAGTCATTCCCCCCGACATGGCACACGATGAGCGACGACATGCGCAACATCGACCGCAGTTCGCTCAAGGCAGTAGGCCAGACCGTCACCAACATGCTCTACGAACTTCCCGCCAAGAAATAATTCAGAATCCATCAATGCACAATGCATGAGAGAGGCTTACGGGCCGAATCAGCATTGTGCATTTTTCATTTCCTGACCATGCAGACCATCGTGACTTTCATGCAGGCCCATCCGCTGATAGCAGTCTTCCTGACTGTGGGGCTCGGATTTTGGCTCGGACGCATCCGTCTGGGCTCTTTTTCATTCGGACCGGTGGCTGCCACACTCGTCGTCGGCATCGTCGTCGGGCAGATGAAACTTGTCATCCCCGATATTTTCAAGACAGTCTTCTTCCTTTTCTTCCTGTTCTCTATAGGCTATAGTGTCGGGCCGCAATTCTTCCGCTCGTTCCGCGGATCGGGCGTCAGGCAGGCCATATTCGCGGTGGTCATGGCTCTGCTTTGCGCCGCCACAGTCATAGCGGCAGCAAGACTCATGGGCTACAACAACGGCATCGCTGCCGGCCTATACGCAGGTTCGCAGACTGTCTCGGCATGTCTCGGTCTGCTCGGCGACACTGTCAGGGAGATGCCACTCGATCCTGACCGCCGAGACTATCTCCTGATGATCATTCCGGCTTGTTATGCAGTCACTTATCTATTCGGGACCGTAGGCTCGGCATGGTATCTGTCGGTGATCGGTCCACGGTTTATGGGCGGACTCGAGAAGGTGAAGGAGGCGACAGCCGTCATCGAGCAGCAGATGGACGGGGCTCCCGGTCAGACATCTCTGACCCCCGGTCAGATCAAGGCGGGACGTCCCGTGGAATTCCGTGCCTATACTGCTGAAAGTGATTTCTTCTCTTCTCCGAAAAATGTCACCGAGATCGAGGCGCTTTTTGCTTCAAAGGATCTCCGCGTCATAGTCGAGAGGGTCAGGAAGGGAGACAGTCTCCTTGAACCCTCATCCGACACACCGATAGCCCGGGGCGACACCGTCGTTCTCGGAGGCAGGAGCGAGATGCTTGTCGGTATAGAAGGCGTAATCGGCCATGAGGTGGCTGACCCGCAACTGCTCAATTTCGCCGCCCAGCGCACGCGTGTGACCGTCTCGTCGAAAGGAGGCGCGGGGATGACCCTCGCTCAAATCCGCTCGAATAAGTGGATGGACGGGATAGTGATAGCGTCTATCTCACGCAACGGCCATTCCATACCGGTCAGATCTCAGACACAGATAGAGGCGGCAGATGTGGTGACCATCGTCGGATTTCCGCGCGATGTCGCCGAGGCGGCCGCCCATATCGG
Source organism: uncultured Muribaculaceae bacterium (assembly GCA_947173755.1). Classification (GTDB taxonomy): domain Bacteria; phylum Bacteroidota; class Bacteroidia; order Bacteroidales; family Muribaculaceae; genus Duncaniella. The sequence goes on along the minus strand of CAMWGM010000094.1, from coordinate 1,564 downwards.
ATATGCCGACAACGATTCGAATGTCACCGACATGGTGTTCGTCGGGCTCGGCATCGCTTTCGGTTGTCTTCTGGGCTCGCTGGCCATCAAGGTGAAAGGGATTCCTCTCTCGCTCGGGCTGAGCGGTGGCACCCTGATCGCCGGGCTTCTGCTCGGGTGGTTGCGCAGCCGCCGACCCTCGTTCGGCCATATTCCCTCACCGGTGCTTTGGATCTTCAGTAATCTGGGTCTCAATATGTTCATCGCCGTAATCGGCATCATGGCCGGAGCCTCTTTCTTCCGTGGGCTCCAGGAAGCCGGATGGACCATCTTTATCGTCGGAGCGGTCTCGACGCTCATCACGCTCACAGCAGGCATCTTCATCGGGCGCCTGTTGTTCCGCTTCTCCATGCCTGAGACACTGGGATGCGTGGCGGGGTCGCGTTGTGCGGTGGCCGCGATCGGAGCGGTGGTCGACGCTCTCGACAGTGATGTCCCGAATCTGGGCTACACAGTCACTTACGCCGTGGCCAACATCGTGCTGGTCCTCTCGAGTCTTGCGGTGCTATTTATCGTGTGAAGAAATCGCGACCCCCTGAATCCTGGGAGCCGCGACTACTTCTGACATGTGTCACAAGATATCAGATACTATTTCTTCAGATTGTCGGACAGCGACGATGCAGCGTCGGCCAGACGGTCGAGCACCGAAGCGGCGCCATCTTTCAGTTTGTCAACATAAGGAGCAGCCTTTTCCATCAGATCGTTAGCCTTGTCGGTGATGGTCTGCTGCGCAGAGGCGGCTTTTTCCTGAGCCTGTGCTGAAAGTTCGTTAGCCTTCTCCTGAGCCTGTGCGGTGATTTCAGCGGCGCGGGCGCGGAGTTCGTCAGCCTTATCCTTGGCTACGTCGCGCAGGTTTGCGGCTTCCTCCATAATCTGGTTTTTCTGTGCGATTACTTCTTCTTTAGCTGCTACGGCAGCAGCCTGTGCCGACAGTTGAGCGGCCTGTTCTGAAACGGCAGCAGCGCCGTTGGCAATAGTTTCATTTACGTTCATAATCTTTCGCTTTTGAGTTTGTTATACCGGCATAACGCCCGACACGGGGGAAAAGATTGATTGCCGACTGTTAAAAATATTTATCGACTGCTCTCTTTTTTATTCCGACAAAGGATCATTATCGCACCATTCGGGCTTCTGCGGGTCTTAACTTTGCAGAAAATTTTATTATTCTATGAAAGAGAAGACTCCAAAAGCGACAATGATTATCTCGGCTGCCGCGGCCGCCCGATTGTTTCTGAAAATTGCAACCATGGCAATCCGGCCCGATTTGAAAGACCGGCTGATGAAAACCGTTTCTTCAATCATCTCGGGACAATCAGACATCGCAGATGCCGATTTCAGTGACGATGAAGCAAAGCAGATAGGAACCGAACTCGAAAAGGCAATCCGGCGTTCGTCAACGGCGCGTGCCGCGGCGGCGCGTCGCCGGGCCTCGGCTTCCCCGGTTGTGACGGAGGTTGAAGAACAATCTGTCGCCGGTCAGACTGTCGGCATGGAGGAGTTTTCAGCCATCACTTCTGAACCGTCA
>CAMWGM010000093.1 GCA_947173755.1 uncultured Muribaculaceae bacterium | reverse complement strand
ATCCACACCCCCCAGAACCAGTGGTTGGCGAAGCAGGCGGTCAGGATCTCGTCCTTCGACCAGAAACCGGCGAAGGGGAAGATGCCCGCGATTGCGAGACAGCCGATGAGGAATGTGATATGGGTTATGGGCATATATTTGCGGAGACCGCCCATGGCAGTGTAGTTGTTCGAATGGACAGCGTGGATGAGGGCACCTGCTCCGAGGAAGAGGAGAGCCTTGAACATGGCGTGGGTGAAGAGGTGGAACATCGAGGCCATGTAGCCGAGACCTTCGTGGATGGCGACATTGTGGCGTGAGGCAACACCGAGCGAGACCATCATGAACGCGATCTGCGAGATGGTCGAGAAGGCGAGGATACGCTTGATGTCGATCTGCGTGCAGGCAACCACCGCAGCATAGAAGGCGGTGGCGGCGCCGACAACCGTCACAAACATCAGTGCGGCATCCTCAAGCATATAGAGCGGGAAGAGACGGGCCACGAGATAGACACCGGCGACAACCATCGTTGCGGCGTGGATAAGGGCCGAAACGGGGGTGGGACCCTCCATTGCGTCGGGCAGCCAGATGTGGAGCGGGAGCATGGCCGACTTACCCATACCGCCTGTGAAGATCAGAACAAGAGCCCATGTCAGCACCGAAGCGCCGAGGAAGGTAGCGCCACCTGTGGAGGCGAGCACACCCTGGGGATTCTGAGTCATCGGTAGGAAGTCGAGTTGCTGGGTATAGAAGGAGAGCACCAGAATGCCGATCAGGAAGCCGAGGTCGGCGAAACGGGTGACGATGAAAGCCTTCTTACAAGCCGAGATTGCCGAGGGAAGAGTATAGAAGAAGCCGATGAGCAGGAATGAGGAAGCACCCACGAGTTCCCAGAAGATGTACATCTGGAAGATGTTGGTGGCGACGACAAGACCGAGCATCGAGAATGTGAAGAGAGCCAGAAACGCATAGTAGCGCTGGAAGCCCTTCTCACCTTCCATATATCCGAGCGAATAAAGATGGACGAGGAACGAGATGGTCGGGATGACGATGAGCATCATGGCCGAGATCGGGTCGAGCAGGAAGCCGAGTTTGATGGCCAGATGAGGCGTGAACTGCAGCCATGTCTGTTCGAAGACGATGTATTGCAGACGGGTGTGAGTGGCGGCATCGATGAAATCGGCCGATCCCGAGAAATAGTAGGTGAACGCTGTGAGATATGACAGCACGAGCACGGTTCCCATGCCGAGGCAGCCGAGCCATCCGGCTGTCTTGTGGCTCATCTTCATGCCGGTCAGTCCCAGCAGAAGGAACATGAACAGCGGGAGAGCCAGTATTATAACAGGTATCGTAGGTTGCATAGCGCAGGGATTAGTGTTTCATATGAGCCACGTCGCGAACATCGATATTCTTGCTCACGTGGAAGAGGTTGACGATGATGGCTATAGCCAGCGCGGTCTCGGCAGCGGCGATGGCGATGCCGAAGAGGGTGAAAAACCAACCCTCGTTGGAGGCCGGATAGAGATAGCGGTTGAAAAGCACGAAATTGAGATCGACGGCGTTGAGCATCAACTCGAGCGAGATGAGCATCGCAATCATGTTGCGGCGGGTCAGAAAGCCGTAGACTCCGCAACAGAACATCACCAGAGCAGGGATGAGATAGCAAAGAATAGTTATATCCATTGTGTTGTGTCTTCTTAGCGGTGGATGTTAGCGTTTGCGGGCCACGACGACACCGCCGATGATGCATGCCAGAAGGAGCACCGAGATAGCCTCGAACGGGAGGAGATACTGTTCGTAACCGCTGCCGAGCATAGCCACGCCGATCTTGTGCATGGTGGGATTTTCCATAGCGGGCAGTGAGCGGCAGACGTCAGCGCATCTTGAGAAGAGAGCCCATGCAGTCAGGCCGGCGGCACAGAGAGCGCCGATGCCTCCCAGGACTTTCTTGCGCGACTCGAGCAACTGGCTGTTGTCGCCGGGACGGGTGGTGAGAAGGATTGCGAACACGAAAAGCACCACGATACCTCCGGCATAGACGGCTATCTGCACTGTGCCGAGGAACTCATAGTCGAGTTTGAAGTAAATGGCGGCAGTGGCAAAGAGCACAAACAGCAGGTAGGTGGCTGCGCGCAGGATCTTGCGGGTCGTGACGGTGAGCACGGAGAACACCACGATGGCCACGGCAAGGATCCAGTAGACGATTTGGCTTCCTAAAGATTCCATTTCTTATAATTAGTGTCTTGATTACGGTGGGAGTGGGGGTTTATGCGTTGCCCTTTGCTGCTTTGAGGGCTGCGGCTTTCTTGAGCGCCTCCATGATGCGGGCTTTCTTGACGGGATCGTCGCCGGCGGCTGCAAGAGCCTTTTTGGCCTTCTCGTCGAGTTCGATCTCAGGCTCCGGGGCGGCGGCTGCCGGAGCGGCGTCACCTGCAGCAGCGGCCTTCTTGGCTTCGGCGGCTGCCTTAGCGGCTGCTATCTTTGCCTCTTTCTCGGCCTGCATTTTGGCTATCTGCTCGGGAGTGGGCTTGGGTTCCTCTTTCTCGGGGAGATAGTTGAGTTGCTTGACGAGTTTAGAGCGGGTGAAGACCGCCTGCTCGAAATCGTTGCTGAACTCGAGGGCGTCGGTCGGACAGTTGACCACGCACAACTGGCAGAAGGTGCACGAGCCGAGGTCGTAGATATACTTGTTGAGTTTTTTCTTCTTTTTGCCGTCCCAGGTGTCGACAGTCTTGATGTCGAGTGAGATGGTATTGTTAGGGCAGACGCGCTCGCACGTACCGCAGGCGATGCACTTATGGTTGCCCTGATCGTCATACTTGAGAGTAAGGATGGCACGGAAACGGTCGGCGACGGGGAGATTGTCGCGGTTATCGGGATATTCTTCGGTGATCTTGGGGGTCACAAATTCCTTGCCTGTGACACCCATGCCTTTCACCAGGGAGGCTATTCCCTGACCGAGTCCGGTGAAGTAATCTTTTACACTTCCCATATTTCTGTGAAGATGAGGAATATTTTTTTGTAAGTTGCCTTGTTTGTTACGATATCGACTGTAATCCGCGGATTACCGGTTATATATCTGACCGACTTCCCGGCATCAGTCGCGCGACTGTCCGCCGAGGATGTCGAGGAGTTCGTTGGTGATGGCCTGCTGACGCAGTTTGTTGTACTCGAGCTGGAGATCGCCGAGGAGGTTCTTGGCGTTGTCGTTGGCACTCTGCATGGCCATGACGCGCGCGGCCTGTTCGGAAGCGCGGTTTTCGGTGAAGACTTCCTGGGTAAGCGCGAGCATATACATCGGCAGGATGGTGGTGAAGATTTCCTGGGCCGAAGGTTCGAAGATGCAGGGACGGCAAAGCGCCTTGACACCATCGGTGGTGAATGCTTCGGGAGTGAGAGGGAGAAGTTGGTCGGCGCGCGGACGCTGGCGGGAGACACTCAGGAAGTTCATATAGCAGAGTTCGATGAGATCATAGGTACCGTCGATGAATGAGTCGCGGAGCGATTCCATGAAGGCCTTGACAACGTCGCCGGTGGCTTTTGAGTTAACCTCGGCAGCAGGAGCCTCGACTTTGAAACCTCCGCTCTTGCCGACCCAGTATCTCACGGCTTTTCCCACTTTGCGTCCGACGGGGATGACGGTGATGACTGCCGAGGGATGGAGTTGCTTGAGAGAAGCGATCCGGGCGAGCATCGCCTTGAAGATGTTGATGTTGTAGCCTCCGCACAGACCGTCGTCGGAGCCGAGGATAACCACAGCGATGTTACGGACCTCGCGCGCTGCGGTGAGGGGCGACTCAAATTCGGTGTCGGCGGTCAGCAGATTGCCGATGATAGTCTCGATCTGAGTGCGGAAAGGCAGTAGACGCTTCAGATCGCTCTCGGCTCGGTGCATTTTGGCCGATGAGATCATCTTCATGGCGCCTGTGATCTTCTCGCTCGATGCTACGGATCCGATGCGTCCTTTAAGTTCGCGGAGTGTTGCCATTGGTCAGTGCTGTGGGTTATTCGGGTTGACTGGGAATATTGGGGAGGATGATGGGATGGAGAGAGGGGAGTGTGAGCGGGAGTGTCTGTCGGACTGACACTCCCGTCATGTTTGATTCGGATTATTTGTTATAGCGGGCTGAGACTTCGGCAGCAGCAGCGGTGAGCGCCGAGGTCTGGGCTTCGTCAAGTTTGCCGGCTTTGATGGCATCCATGACGTCCTGATTCTTGGCGTGCATCAACTGGAGGAAGTCTTTCTCGAATTCAGCCACCTTGTCGATGGGCACATTCTCGAGGAGGCCCTTGGTGCCGCAATAGATGACGGCTACTTCGTCCTCGACGGCCATTGTGGAGTACTGCGACTGGATGAGCAGACGCTCGTTCTTGCGACCTTTGTCGATGACGCGTGCTGTGACGGGGTCGATATCGCCACCGAACTTGGTGAACGACTCGAGTTCGCGGAACTGAGCCTGGTCGATCTTCAGTGTACCGGCCACTTTCTTCATCGACTTGATCTGAGCGTTACCACCCACACGCGACACGGAGATACCTACGTTGATGGCAGGACGGATACCGCGGTTGAAGAGGGCTGTCTCGAGGAAGATCTGGCCGTCGGTGATCGAGATCACGTTAGTCGGGATGTAAGCGGAGACGTCGCCGGCCTGGGTCTCGATGATGGGGAGCGCCGTGAGCGAGCCGCCTCCTTTCACCTTGTCCTTGAGGACTTCGGGGAGGTCGTTCATCTGTGAAGCCACCTGCTGGTTGTCAATGATTTTAGCTGCACGTTCAAGCAGACGGCTATGGAGATAGAAGATGTCGCCGGGATAGGCTTCACGACCTGAAGGACGCTTTAGGATGAGCGAGATCTCACGATAGGCGACAGCCTGTTTCGAGAGGTCGTCATAGATGATTAGGGCATCGCGGCCGGTGTCGCGGATATACTCGCCGATCGCTACTCCTGCGAAGGGAGCGTAATAGCGCATGGAGGCGGAGTCGGAAGCAGTGGCGGCTACGACGACGGTGTAGTCGAGTGCGCCGTGCTGACGGAGAGTCTCGACGATAGCGGCAACCGAAGAGGCTTTCTGGCCGATTGCAACATAGATGCAATAGACAGGTTTGCCGGCTTCGAAGTTCTTGCGCTGGTTAAGGATGGTGTCGATGGCGATGGCGGTCTTACCGATCTGACGGTCGCCGATGATAAGTTCGCGCTGACCGCGGCCGATGGGCACCATCGAGTCAATAGCCTTCAGACCTGTCTGGAGGGGCTGCTTGACGGGCTGGCGGAAGATAACGCCGGGGGCCTTACGCTCGAGAGGCATCGGAAGAAGCTCACCCTCCACAGGGCCACGGCCGTCGATGGGCTCGCCGAGCACGTTGATGACGCGGCCGAAGAGCTGGTCGCCCACATGGATTGAAGCGATTTCGCCGGTGCGCTTCACGCTCATGCCTTCGGTAACTTTATTGACACTGTTGAGCAGGATGACGCCGACGTTGCTCTCCTCGAGGTTGAGGGCCACGCCCTTGACGCCGTTTTCAAACTCTACGAGCTCGTTGGCGCAGACATTGTCGAGACCATAGACGTGGGCCACGCCGTCGCCAACTTCAAGCACAGTGCCGGTTTCTTCGAACGACACCTTTGAGCTGACATTCTCGAGCTGCTGCTTGAGCACTTTTGATATCTCGCTGGGATTAATCATTTGCGGGGTTATGGATAGAGGGGGGGAGTAATTTGTTCAGATTTTGAATCGGAGTCAGTGAACGTAGACCGTCCTGATCCGAAATTCTCTTATTTAGGTGAGTTTCAGGCGAAGGGCCTTGAGTTCGGCTGCCACCGAGGCATCGAGTTTCTCGTTGCCGATCTTGACGGCGAAACCTCCGATCAGTTCGGGGTCGACCCGCTGCTCGAATTCCATCGAACCTTCACCGATGTGGGAAGCAATCAGACGCTTCAGGCGGTCGGTCTCCTCGGGGCTCATGGGAGCGGCCGAAGTGACTGTGACGAGTTTGATGGAGTGTTTTTCGCGATATAACTTGACAAAGGCGAGAGCGATTTCTCGCGCCATGTCGAGGCGGCCGTTTTCGGCCAGCAGTCGCAGCGAGTCGGCAAACAGGGTGTCTTTATCGGGATCGGCCTGGGCGGCTGTCATGAGCAGGGCGCTCTTGTCGGCAGCCGAGACAAACGGGTTGGCCATCACCTTTGACAACTGAGCCTCCTTGTCGAACGCCGAGGCGAGATTCTTCATCAGCTCAAACATGCGGCCGTCAGCCTTCTTTTCGGCGGCTGCCTCATAGATGGCTTTTGAGTACCGGGATGGGAT
>CAMWGM010000092.1 GCA_947173755.1 uncultured Muribaculaceae bacterium | reverse complement strand
CTTCAGAATAGCCTCTGTTTTCAGAGAGCGGCGATCACCTCAACCTCTACCAGCACCTGCTTGGGAAGTTCGCGCACGGCAACGGCGGAACGTGCGGGATAAGGCTTGGTGAACACGCGGCCATAGACTTCGTTCATGGGAACGAAGAGGCTCATGTCAGCGAGGAAAACTGTCGTCTTGACGACGTTGTCGACAGTCGCTCCGGCCTCGGCAAGGAGTGCCTTGACGTTTTCGAGAGCCTGCGTGGTCTGTGCCTCGATGCCTTCGGGAATTTCTCCGGTGGCGGGATTTACGGGAATCTGGCCTGAGCAGAAGAGCATGTTGCCCACTTTGATGGCCTGGCTGTAAGGGCCGATTGCCGCGGGAGCGGCTGTTGTCGAGATTACTTCTTTCATTTTGTATGTTTAATGTATCGGATTAGAATTAAAACAATCACAGATCCACGATGAGGGTGGTTGAGGCTGACTTGAGCATCGTGTCGCGCAGCGAGTCCATCTCGCTGACCACTTTTGGAAAGAGCGTCGGGAGTGTCTCGACGAAATCGCTCTCACCGAAATTCGTTAGCCTTTCCAGAACAAACCCGAGCGTATAGTGATCAAGACTCATCGAGGGCTGGATGGGCAACTGGTTCACCATATCTCTTTCTCCCTCGGGCATCACGCGGGTCACAAGACCTGCCTTGATAAGAGTGTTGATCGATTCGCTGACCACCCGCCACGGCAGCCGGTAGGTCGATGAGATCCCGTCGGCATTCAGCGGCGCTTCGTCTGCCTTGAACCGTTTGACTATCAGACTTAACAGGGAGACGGTCACTTCAATCCTGTATGACACCGATATGTCGCGCACATGACGCGAATAGGAATACATCGCGATGTTCTGGGCGGCGTGGCAGACCAGTGCACCGGCAAGACATATCAGCCATGAGAACTGCATCCATATCAGGAGCAACGGAAGGAATGAGAACGAGCCGTAGATGGCATTATATTTAGATACATACAACTGGCCCGAGACAAACAGCCACTGGAGCGCCTGAAAGGCGGTGCCCGCTATCACGCCCGCTATCAGCGCGTTCTTCAGTTTTACTTTTGCATTCGGGATAAGCATGTATGCGCCCGCAAAGAAGAGCCACGCGAACACTACGCTCATGAAATCAAACAGACCCGAGAGGAGCGGAGTGATGAAGTCGTAGGGGAGCAGATGCTGGATGGTCGACGACATGAGGATCTGCAGACCTCCAGAGCATATCATCAGTATGGGCAGGATGATGCAGATAGCGAGATAGTCGACAACCTTGCGGGTGAATGAGCGGTCGACCTGAACGTTCCACACCTGATTGAATATGAGTTCGACGTTGCTCAGAAGCGAGATGATCGTCCAAAGGAGGAAAACGATACCGACACCGACGAAAATTCCTTCGGATGCCTGCGCAAGCGTGCTGTCGACGAATGAGAACGCTATTTCGAGGGCCTTGCGCTGCGAAGGGAAGTATTTCAGCAACTCATCCTGAAGGAGATTGCCGAATCCGAATCCCCTTCCGATGGCGAAGAGGAGAGCCAGGGCCGGCACTATGGCAAGAAGTGTCTGATAGGTGAGCGCTCCCGCTTTATTCTGCAGGTCGGAACTCATGAATGTCCTGACTGCCAGATTGATTGTCTTGATGATATTGACCTTGGGCGTGTCGCGGTGATCGGCCCACACCCCCTCGCTGGCATAATCCCAGAAATTTATGAGACGCTGCGAGATGCGCTCGTAAGTATCCTTTAACGCCATTTCCTTTCCCCTTTATTGTTCTTCTACAAAAGTCCGGGCGGCCTGTGAGCGAGCCAGATCGAGGGCCCGCGTCGATTTTTCTTTCTCGACCGAGGCCATTTTCAGTGCGCGCAGAGTCGAAGCGGCGTCATAGACAGTGGCTACGGCATCAGCCTGCGTTTTCGGGAGAAGGATCGAGTGGGAGCGTCCTCCGTTGAAAGTCAGTGTGAGCGATTCGCCGCGGTGATCGGCTATGAATTTTCCGAACTCTTCGCTCTCGCTCCCCATGAACGTGATGGTTTCCATACCGTTGGAGCGGTCGTTTCGCTCGCCGTCAAAACCGACTGTCGCGGTAGACGCACTTTCTCCCGACTGGTTGCTGACGCTGACCGATGTGGATTTTGCCGAAACTCCTTTCAATGTCGCGATGATATAGAAATCGCCTTCGGGCGACATGCGGGCCTGAATGCCTGTGGCGTTTCTCACTGCGGAGGGATCTGTAGACGACGCGACAAAGTAAGGCTCGATCGGATTGTCTACTTTCTTCATCAGCCGCTGGAGCGAATCGGCACTCACCGACAGGACAGCCACGGTGGAGTCGGCACGCTGAAGGGCGTCGAGCGCGAGACCCTCCTTGGCAACGGCGAGAGTATGTAGGGAATTCCGGCGTGCTTCGATAGCGCGCGGGTAAGCGCTCCGGAGAGAGTCTATCAGGGTGACGGCTGTCTGAAACTGATGGTTTTCTACGGCAGTCTGAGCCTCCTCGAGTAGTTTCTGTGCCTGTGAATCATCTTTTGATGAACAGGCTGAGAGTGAGATCAGCCCGAAAAGGAGGAGCGGTAATATGTTAGTGCGAACGTGTGACATCTTTAACACCTTTGACTGTTTTGATTTTCTTTATGAGTGATGTGAGCGAATCGGTATCGGTCACTCCGACCGTGAGGAAGCCTGAGAAGATACCGTCGTGCGAGTCAATGGAAATGCCACGCAGTGTGACATCTTTCTCTTTGTTGATTATTGACGAGATATTGGTGACGATTCCTATGTCGTCCTGACCGACCACCGAGATCGTGGCGGTGAAACCTGTGCCGCTTTTCCCTGACCAGCGGGTGCGGATGAGACGGTAGGGATAGCGTTCGCGGATATGGGCCGCGTTGGGACAGTCGGTGCGGTGGACCTTGATGACACCTTCGGCCGAGACAAATCCGAACACTTTATCGCCGAAAATCGGGTTGCAGCATTTGGATAGGCGGTAGTTGATCCCTTTTATGTCGTCACCTATCACGAGGATATCATCGCTTGAGTCGGCATGCTGTTCCGAGGGATCTGCAAGCTCGAATTCTTCGGCGCTGCGGTGTTCCGGATCGGCGCGCCGCTCGGCGTCGTCGAGCGACTCATAGCAGGCTATGACATTGTTGACGTCGAGTTTTTCCTCGGCAATCGCGCCGTAGAAATCGGTGACGGTCTTGTAGCCGAGTTTCTTGATGGTTCGCATGATCAACCCTTCGTCGAGTTCGATCTTGCGGTTCTTGCAACGGCGCTGCAGCAGTTCCTTGCCCAGTTGTGCCGATCGGCCTGCGAGTTCGTTGAGGGTCTGGCGGATCTTGTTGCGTGCCTTCGTGGTGACAACCATCCCGAGCCAGTCCTGCTTGGGGGATTGCTGGGAGGACGTGATGACTTCGACAGTGTCGCCCGAGTGGAGTTTGTAGTTGATCTTTCGGGTGCGGCCGTTGACCTTCGCTCCGACACATGAGCACCCGAGTTTCGAATGGATGGCGAAAGCATAGTCGAGCACCGACGCTCCGAGCGGCAGACGGTAAAGATCGCCCTTGGGTGTGAAGACAAAGACCTCCTTGTCATAGAGATCCATCTTGAAGTTTTTCATCAGTTCCATGGGACCGTCGGATGTCTCGAGGATATCGCGCACGTTGTTCATCCACGAGTCAAGGGCATTCTCGCTCTTCACGCCTTTGTAGCGCCAGTGGGCGGCGAGACCTTTCTCGGCCACGAGGTCCATGCGGCGCGTGCGGATCTGCACTTCCACCCATTTGTTGTCGGGACCTTTTACCGTTATGTGCAGACTTTCGTAGCCGTTACTCTTCGGGATGGTGACCCAGTCTTTGAGTCGGGCGGTATTGGCCGTGTACATGTCGGTGACGATCGAGAACACTCGCCAGCATTCGGCTTTCTCCTGTTCGAGGGGCACATCGAGGATGATGCGGATTGCAAAGAGGTCGTAGATGCCCGACATCTCGATCTTCTGCTTGCGCAGTTTGTTCCAGATGGAATAGATGCTCTTAGTGCGGCCTTTCATCTCGTAGGAGAGTCCGGTGGCATCGAGTTTCTCGCGCAGAGGAGCGATGAAGGCTGCTATGTAGGCATCGCGCTCGGCTTTGGTGGCGTTGAGTTCCGACGCGATTTTCGTAAAGGTCTCCCGGTTGGTGTATTTGAGCGAAAGGTCCTCGAGTTCGCCTTTGATCTTATAGAGTCCGAGGCGGTGAGCCAGAGGGGCATAGAGATAGTTGGCCTCGAAAGCGGTGTCGGTGACGAATTTCTCCTCAGGGTGATGGTTGATGGCGCGCATGAGCGTCAGACGGTCGACGATCATGATGATGATCACCCTTATGTCTTCGGCCAGCGCCATTAGAAGGCGGCGGAAGTTGTCGGTCTTCACTACGCCCTGCTTTCCGTAGAGAGCGGCGACTTTGGTCAGTCCGTTGACCATTTTTGCCACGTCGTCGTCCCACGTCGAAGTGATTTCATCGATGCTGACATAACCGTCGATGCAGAGGTCGGCCATCAGTGTGGCGATGATCATGTTGCGGTCGGGCGACACCATTTCGCAGAGCGTGATGCAGGTCGAAAGGGCGTGGCGCAGGCGGCTGATGCCGTGAGAGTCGGCCGGACGATAACCGGCCTCGTACGCGCGGCGGTAGATGCGGCGCACCGAGCCGTAGTCGGTGGGAGCGATCACCGTCGCTGCGTCTGTGAGGAGTTGACGTGTGAGAGACTGCATAGCGGGAGAGTAAGGGGAGAGGAATTGGTTTACAAAATTTGTGTCAGTCGCGACGGTAGATGCAGGCACCGATCGAGTTGAGGCGGGTGTCGATATTCTCGTATCCGCGGTCGATCTGCTCGATGTTGTCGATCTGTGATACACCTTTGGCGCTCATTGCTGCGATGAGCATCGCGATACCGGCGCGGATGTCGGGCGACAGCATCTTGTTTGCCCTGAGTGCCATTTTGTGGTCAAGACCTATGACCACGGCACGATGGGGATCGCAGAGCATGATCTGTGCTCCCATGTCGATGAGATTGTCGACAAAGAAGAGACGGCTCTCAAACATCTTCTGATGGATAAGCACCGATCCGCGACACTGTGTCGCCGTCACGAGTATCACCGAGAGAAGGTCGGGAGTAAGGCCGGGCCACGGTGCATCGGCGATCGTAGGTATCGAACCATCGAGATTGCTCTCGATCTCGTAGACCTCCTGAGCCGGGACAAAGATATCGTCGTCACGACGCTCGAGGTTGATGCCGAGACGCTGGAATGCGTTGGGGATAATGCCGAGATTATCGTAACTTACGTTTTTGATAGTGATGGAACTTCCGGTAATTGCGGCCATTCCGATGAACGATCCTACCTCGATCATATCCGGCAGGACAGTATGTTCGGTGCCGTGAAGAACTGGAACGCCGGTGATGTGGAGAAGGTTTGAGCCGATTCCCTCGATTTTCACTCCCATCCTGACGAGCATGCGGCAGAGTTGCTGCACATAAGGCTCGCATGCGGCATTGTAGATGGTAGTAGTCCCCTCGGCCATTGAGGCGGCCATGAGGATGTTGGCCGTGCCGGTCACCGACGCCTCATCGAGCAGCATGTAGCATCCCTTGAGACCGTTGACGGCGGCGAGATAGTAGGCGAGACGCTCTTCGTTATAGGCGAGCATGGCTCCGAGTTTTGTCATGCCGATAATGTGGGTGTCAACCTTACGTCGCCCGATCTTGTCGCCTCCCGGTTTTGCGAAATATGCCTGCCCGAGACGCGCGAGTAGAGGACCAACCACGAGCACCGAACCCCGCAGACCGGCACACCGCGCGACGAAATCAGCACTCGAGATATAGTCGATATCGAGATCGTCGGCCTGAAAGCGGTAAGTTGAATGGCCTTCACGCTCAACCTTCACACCCATCGCCTTGAGCAGGTTGATGAGGTTGACAATGTCGAGAATATCGGGCACATTGTGGATGGTGACAGGCTCGGCGGTGAGGAGCACCGCGCTTATTACCTGAAGTGCCTCATTTTTTGCACCCTGAGGGGTGATTTCACCATGCAACTGGTGACCTCCTTCGATGATGTATGAACTCATTTTCGATTGATTTCAGCGGGATGTATGTGTTGGGCTTCGGGATGAAGGGTTATACCATATCGTTTTTCTACCGACTCGATTATGCGGTTTTCGAGATTGACTACGTCTGCACCGGTCGCCTGACGGTGAGGGTTGGTGATGACGAGGGGCTGTTTCTGCCAGACGGCCACACGCCCGTTGTCATATCCCTTCCATCCGCATTGTTCTATCAGGAAAGCAGCCGGGATTTTCACCGTCC
>CAMWGM010000091.1 GCA_947173755.1 uncultured Muribaculaceae bacterium | reverse complement strand
ACATTTTTACTCTTTTTGTAAAATTACAATATCCTTGGACACAGGTTCCCCCTCAGCCGGCGGATGATGGTCCGGCTGAGGGGGAACGAAAACTTTTATAACGGATGTTATTCTTCGGCCGACAGGATTTCAGCTTCTTCGGTGGACGGAGTGACGACGTTAGGCAATTCGAGACCAAGTCCCTTCTTACGGTCGATCACCTTGAGAATAAGACCGATGATGAGCGCTGCCCCACCGAGACACGCCAGCATGACCAGCGGTGCGGTGTAATTATAACTTACCGATGCCTCCTCGGGTGTCATCGTGCCGTTGGCCACGGCAGTGACTATGTCGGGATTGGTATTGTCGAGCACCTTACCGATCAGAAGCGGGAAAAGCCACAGACCGATATTCTGGATCCAGAAGATCACCGCATAGGCCGATCCGATGATCTTCGAGTCGACAAGTTTCGGCACGCTCGGCCAGAGTGATGCAGGCACGAGCGAGAAAGATGCGCCGAGCACGAGGATGGTCAGATAAGCGATCGTTACGCCTCCGAGCGGAGAATTCTTGAACTGCGGAAGAATGAAAGCGAATGTCAGGTGACAGGCTATAAGCAGCAGCGAGCCCACCACGAGCATGGTGGCTGCCTTACCCTTATGATCGACATAGTTACCGAGAATCGGTGTGATACCGACCGCCAGCAGCGGGAAGACCGCGAAAATGGTCGAGGCGCTCTGACGCTTGTAGCCCATGACGCAGAATGCGACCAAAGCCACTATAGCCACGGCCATCAGCCCGTATTTGGCAACTTTGTTCTTGGAGAAATTGCTTGCGAAAGCGCAGGCAGCCACGACGATCATGATAACATATTGCACGGCCACCACCGTGTCTGAGGCCCAGAAAGAGTCAGGAGCGACATCGGTGAAACTGAGATTGCACTGAAGCATATTGACCGCATACTTCTGGAAGGGGAAGATAGCCGAATAATAGAGCACGCACAGCAGAGCCACAAGCCAGAAGCCCGACGAAGTGAGGATCTTTCCGAGATCCTTGATCTGGAAGGGATCATCCTTCTCCTCCTCTGCCCCGGTCTGCGAATCGAGCTTCTTGTCCATGAAGAAATAGACGATGAACATGATCAGAGCGATCATCAGGAGCACCACGCCGAAAGCCACCGAACGCGACACCGACACGACGCCACCCAATGTGGCGAACATAGGCGAGAAGATCATACATGTTGCGACACCCAGTCGGGCAAGTGCCATCTCCGAACCCATCGCAAGCGCCATCTCACGACCCTTGAACCACTTCACAATACCGCGGCTCACGGTGATACCGGCCATTTCGACACCGCATCCGAAAATCATGAATCCCACGGCAGAGAATTTTGCCGATGCAGGCATCCCCTTATAGAAAGGAGAAATTCCAAGTTCGTCAAAAACAGGGATATAATTGAGATGATTTGTAAACCAGACATCGAGCGAAGATCCTTCGAAAGCATCGGTGAGCGCATACCAGTTGATGGTGGCTCCTATCAGCATCACGGCACCCGAAAGAACGGCCGTGAAACGCACGCCCATCTTGTCGAGAATGATACCCGCGAAAATAAGGAAGAAGATAAAGACGTTGAGGAAGGTTTCCGATCCCTGCATCGTGCCGAAGGCGGTGGAATCCCAGCCCTTTTCCGACTGCAGGAGATCCTTGATCGGCGAAAGGATGTCCATGAAGATGTAGGAACAGAACATCGCGAACGCCAGCAGACCGAGCGCCGTCCATCGCGCCCATGACTGATCGTTGAGAGCCGTCGCGGCTCTCGGTGTGGCTGTTGGTTGCATTTTGATTATGATTGGTTAAGATTTTGGCTGCAAAGTTACTAAAAATTCCTCAAAATCTGCAATCTGCCATGAGTTTTGCGGGCAAATCGTCCCCGTGCCGGCGCATTCAGTCGAGTTGCCAGCCCCCTCCGAGCACTTTATAAAGGTTGATCAGTGCCAGATACTCGTCCCTGATGGCATTGCTCTCGTCGATCTGTGCGTCGAAGAAGCGTCGCTGCGCGTCAAGCACATCTATATAATTCAGCGTTCCCGCGTTATATTGCAATCGTGCCAGGTGATTATATTTCGCAGCCGCCTCACACAGGTTGACCTTGAGCACGCTCGACCTCTGGGCCTCCATATAGGTGCTGATGGCAGAGTTGACCTCGGTGAACGCCTGAATCACGGTCTTTTCATACTGCAGGCGGCTCTGTTCATACTCGGCGATGGCAGCCTTGTAGCGATGTTTGCGTTTCCCGAAATCAAACACCGGCCCCGCCACCGTACCTACTATAAACGTGAACGGCGATTGCAGAAACTTCGTAAGTTCATTGTTTTCAAATCCGGGCGTGAAACCCAACTGAAGCGACGGGAAACGGTCGGCATAAGTAACGCCAACATTAGCCAGCGCGCTAGCCAGCCGTTGCTGCGCTGCCTTTATGTCAGGACGGCGTTGCAGAAGTCCCGAAGGCACTCCGACCGGCAATTTTTCTATCCTGATCGGCGACAGATGCTTGGCTCCTATCGATAATGAGTCCTGAGGAAATTCACCCATCAGAAGAGTCAGAGCATTGCGCGCCGTGTTGATCTGTCGCTCGAGATTAGGCACAAGCGATGCAGCCGACGAATATTCCACCATCGCCTGCTGATAAACTGTCTCGGAGGTCAGACCACCTTCGAAACGGATCTTCGCCATCCTGAGTGACTCCTTTCTCGATGCCACCGTCCGGCGGATGATCGACAGTTCGTTTTCAAGAGCCACGAGCCTGTAATAAGCCTCGGCTGTCCGGGCGATCAGTGACACTCTCATCGCCTTGTAATCCTCGGCTGACGCGACGAAATTTGACTTTCCTCTCTTTCGGGCCCACACCAGCGAGCCGAGCAGATTCATCTCCCACGAGATGTTGAGTTTAAGGCCAATCTCGCGGTCATGAGTGATGCCGGAGCCGGAGTAATCGTTCGTCTCGTCGTTGGCATAGGCAGTACCGTTCACCATCGGAAACAAAGCAGCCTTGTCTACGCCGAACATCTCCCTCATCTGCTCTACCCTCGATGCCGCTGTGAGCAGATCGCGGTTATTGTCGAGCGCGCGGGCGATAAACCGGCTGAGCGTACTGTCGGAATAGAATTTCCACCATGCCATGTCAGCCAGACACGCCGAGTCGCTTTCGAGTCCGAGAGCAAAACTTTCGGGCATGGCGGCGTCAGGCTTCGTCAGGTTTCTGACGCCCGAGCATCCCGCGGTCAACAGCCACACCGCCGACAAACACAACAATATATATCGTTTCATCTGTTTCGTTTCCTTTTTAGTTTATCGATCATCACAAAGAAGAACGGCACGAAAACTATACCCACGGTGATTGCCACAAGCATTCCGAAAAACACTCCCGTACCTATGTCGCGCCGTGCAGCCGAGCCGGGCCCCGAAGCGAAGAGAAGCGGTAGAAGTCCGAGCATGAATGCCAGCGATGTCATGACAATCGGCCGGAATCTGAGCCGCGCCGCAGTCAGCGCCGCATGCCGGGCGTCGACACCTTTCTCAACCTCCTCCTTGGCGAATTCGACAATGAGGATGGCATTCTTTGCCACAAGACCTATCAGCATCACGAGCCCGATCTGGAAGTAGATGTTATTCTCCAGTCCGCAGATCCAGATGCCCAGATAAGCCCCGACTCCGGCAATTGGCAGCGACAGGATCACTGCGATCGGGACGCTCCAGCTCTCATATTGCGCTGCCAGCACGAGGAACACGAAGAGCAGAGCAAGTCCCAGGATCGCTCCCGTGTTGCCGCTCTCATGCTTCTGCTGATAGGAGAGTCCGCTCCACTCTATCCCGATATTTTCGGGCAGATGCTTCTCCACAATCTCCTGAAGTTCGTTCATCGCCTCGCCCGTGCTGTAACCCGAGGCCGCCTCGCCTGTCACAACCACAGAATTGAACATATTGAATCGTCCCATCGTGCCGGGACCGGTGGTGTAATGCGAACTTCCCAGCGACGAGATCGGAACCATCGTACCGCTTGAACCTCTAACGAAAAACAGATTGAGATTCTCGCGGTTAGACCTGTACTGGGCATCGGCCTGGATATACACACGGTAGATTCGGTTGAACATATTGAAATCGTTCACATAGATTGACCCGGTGAACGCCTTCATGGTCGAGAATATATCGCTGACCGGAATCCCCTGCATCTTGGCACGGTCTCTGTCAACCTCAAAAAACAACTGAGGAATGTCGCTCTGCAGCGAAGTCGAGAAATCTGATATCGCTCTCGTCATCGACGCATAGTGCTGCAGTGTGTCCACGGCATTCTGAAGGTCCTGATAGGTCGCATCGCCGCGCGCCTCGAGCACCATCTCGAAGCCACCCGAGGTGCCGAGACCCGGGATGATGGCCGGAGAAAATATGTAGACCTTGCTTTCGGGATACTTCTCGAGTTCCTTCTGGATACGGCTCTTGACTTCCGCGATGCTGTGAGACTTTCTTTCGCCCCACGGTTTCAGGATGACGGTCAGTTGCGTGTGGGCCTGGTTTGTACCGACACGAGGCGACGAACCTGTCACATTGAGCACAAACTGCACATCAGGATCCTCCATAAGATATGCCATGGCCCGGTCGGTGACCGCGCGGCTTCTTTCTATGGTCGCTCCTTCGGGCAATTCGAGTTCAACCGTAAAATAGCCCTGATCTTCCTGCGACATGAAACTGGTGGGCATGAAATGGTTCATCAGATAGATAAAAACCAGTGCCAGACCGAATGCCGCCATCACCCGGCGAGGGTGGCGGATGGCACGCGAGATCGTATGCCCGTAGATACGGTTGCCTTTATTGAGCCATAGGTTGATAAGCCTGAAAATCCTCTTCTTTTTCCTTTGCTGCGACGGACGCAGCAGTTTCGAACACATCACCGGCGTAAGCGTCAGCGCTACAATAGTCGAGATGATCACCGACACCGCGATGGTCACCGTGAACTGTCTGTATAACTGGCCTGTTATGCCGGGCAGGAAACTCACCGGCACAAACACCGCACACAACACAAGCGACATAGCCACCAGCGCGCTCCCGAGATTCGACATGGCTTTTTCGGTGGCTTCAAAAGGACTCAGTTTCTCCGTGTGCATGATGCGGTCTACATTCTCCACCACGACAATCGCATCGTCAACCACTATACCTATCGCCAATATTAGGCCGAGCAACGTGAGCATGTTGAGGGAGAACCCGAACATGAGCATCACTCCGAATGTACCGATCAGAGAGATCGGGACCGCGATGATCGGAATGAGGGCGGCGCGCCAGTTCTGAAGCGAGAGAAAGACCACGATGATCACCAGTATCAACGCTTCGAAAAATGTGCGGTAGACACGATGGATCGACTCCGAGATGTAAGTCGTCATGTCGAAGGGTATATCATACGTCAGCCCTTCCGGAAAATTCCTTGCGATCTCGGCCATCTCCTTTTTGACGGCAGCGGCCACCTCCATCGCGTTCGCGCCCGGGAGCATGTTGAGGTTGAGCACAGCGGCATTCCCCCCGTTTATGCCGCTCTCGGTGGCATAGCTCGAGGCCTCGAGCGACACTCTGGCCACATCCTTGAGCCGGATTATCGACCCGTCGGCATTCGCCCTCAGCACTATTTCCTCGAATTCCGACACCGACGAAAGTCGGCCTCTCGCAATGATCGGCATCGTTATGTCGACACCGGTTGCCGGTGCCTGCCCGAGTGCTCCCGCCGCCGATTCTCTGTTCTGATCCTTCAGCGCCGACTGTATATCCTGCACAGTTATTCCGAGGTCAGCCAGTTTGTCGGGCTGCACCCAGATCTGCATGGCATAGTAACGACTGCCCACGTTGCTGAGGCTCCCCACTCCTGGGATACGTCTCAGCGGGTCGACCACATTAAGTGTAGTATAGTTGCTCAGATAAACCTCGTCAAACTTCGGGTCGTCCGACTGGATAGTTATGGTCATCAGACGGTTGGCCGTCTCCTTGGCGACCGATATTCCGTTCTGCACCACTTCGGCCGGCAGTCGCGACTCCGCCTTCTTGACACGGTTCTGGATATCTACCGCCGCCAGTTCAGGATCTGTTCCGATGTCGAATGTCACCAGCGCAGTAAATCCGCCCGAATTCGAACTCGTCGACGACATGTAGATCATGCCCGGCGTGCCGTTCAGTTCCTGTTCGATCGGTGTTGCCACTGCCTGCGTGACGGTCGATGCGTCGGCGCCCGGATAGGAAGCGCTTATCCTCACGACAGGAGGCACGATCCCGGGATACTGGTCGATCGGCAGCATTTTGAGCCAGATGAGACCCACTATCAGGATGATCACTGCCAGGACGATTGCCAATACCGGATGCCTCAGAAAAAAATTTTCTT
>CAMWGM010000090.1 GCA_947173755.1 uncultured Muribaculaceae bacterium | reverse complement strand
CGATCAGACGTGCAGCTTCTGACAAGAATATCGAGGGCATCTTTATCGACTGGCCGGGCGCCGGCGCCGGACTTGCACAGCGTCAGACCATCGTGGAGGCTCTCAGAAAATTCAAGGCCGACGCTCCCGACAAATGGATCTACGCTTATGCCGACGAATATTCACAAGGCGACTATTATATCGCGGCTTCCGTGGCCGACTCTCTTTTCCTCAACCCGGTCGGAGGAGCATCTATATCGGGTCTCGCCTCGATGACACCTTTCTTCAAAGGTTTTCTCGACAAGATCGGCGTTGAGATGCAGGTCGTGAAGGTCGGCACATACAAGAGTGCCGTCGAGCCTTTCATCCTCAAGGAGATGAGCGAACCCTCGCGCGAACAGCAGCAACTCTATCTTGATAACATCTGGAGTCATATAGCAGGATCGATAGCCGAAGGTCGCGACGTTACCGTCGACTCTGTCAATGCCTGGGCCGACAGTTATCTTTACGGCGTGTCTGCCGAAGATCTTGTCAGCCGCAAGGTGGTCGACGCTCTCTGCTACCGTCGTCTCATGAACGAACGTCTGGCTTCGCTCACCGACAAGAAGAAAATCTCCGATCTCAACGGCATCGGCTGTCCCGAATACTTCTCGACTCTTACCGATAAACCTTCGAAAGGATCCGTCAAGATTGCGGTCTACTATGCCTGCGGCGATATCACTGATTCGGAAGGGGAAGGTATCGTGGCAGAGAAGGTGGTGCCCGACATCATCGACATGGCTGACAACAACGACGATATCGACGGCCTCGTGCTCTATGTCAATTCCGGCGGCGGTTCGGCATTCGCATCCGAGCAGATCTGGGAATCGCTGGAATACTGGAAAAAGAAAACCGGCAAACCTTTCTATGTTTCTATGTCCGACGTGGCCGCTTCGGGAGGCTACTACATCTCATGCGGTGCCGACAAGATTTTCGCCCAGCCCACCACGCTGACCGGTTCGATCGGAATCTTCGGTATGATCCCCAACGCATCGGGACTAATCAACGACAAACTCGGTGTGAACTTCGGTGTGGTCAAGACTAACAAGACCACACCCATCACGATCACATCACCCCTCACTCCCGCCGAGCGCGCTGCTCTCCAGTCGAGTGTCGACCGCGGATATGAACTCTTCACTAGCCGCTGCGCTGAGGGGCGCCACATGACACAGGATTCAATCAAACTCATCGCCGAAGGTCGCGTATGGGATGGTGCTGAAGCGCTCAGGATCGGTCTGGTCGACGAACTCGGAGGCCTTGAGGCTGCCGTGGCGGATATGGCGAAACGACTCTCTGCCGAGACCTGGCAGACTGTCAACTATCCCGAGCACTCGAGCAAATGGTATGATATCCTGCTCGAAGCCGGTTCTGACTTTAAGACACGCTACACCCGCAGCCGACTCGGCGAACTCGCTCCCTACTACGATCAGATCAGCATTCTCCGCAGTCTTTCCGGTGTTCAGGCAAGGATGCCGCTGGAGGAAGTGACCTTGTAGCGCAACCCCTCTCTCAATTTCAACCGAAACATCAATTCTAATATCTCACTTCACTATTGGCCCGCAGTAAACTTCTGAAAGCCCTTCTGCTCTACCCCATCTCGCGCGTCTACGGGATGGGGATGGCCATGCGCAACAAAATGTTCGAGCACGGCATGCTCAAGCAGACCGAGTTTGAGGTGCCGATAGTGGTGGTGGGTAATATCTCGATGGGAGGAACCGGCAAGACTCCCCACGTCGAATACATCATCGAGTCGCTGATGCGCTCCTACAATCTCGGAGTGCTTTCGCGCGGCTACAAGAGGGCCACATCGGGTTTCGTGCTGGCTACTCCCCAGAGCCGCCCTGAGGATATCGGCGACGAGAGTTATCAGATCTACCGGAAATTCGGCCCGAGAGTCACGGTGGCCGTATGCGAGAACCGTGTCGATGGTATCCGCAAAATGCTCGAGATCAATCCGGGTATCAACATGATCGTGCTCGACGATGCGTTCCAGCACCGTTATGTCAAGCCGGCGGTCGCCGTGGTGCTGACCGAATTCAGCCGCCCGGTCTTCGCCGACTCGCTTCTGCCCTACGGACGTCTGCGCGAATCGGCTGACGCGCTCAACCGTGCCGATATAGTCGTGGTCACGAAATGCCCGCCTGATGTCAAGCCGATGCAGTTTCGCATCTTCAAAGAGAAACTGAATCTGTTCCCGTTTCAGAAACTCTTCTTCTCCCGCTACAGTTACGGCCATTTCATCCCCGTCTTTGACGACAATGCGCCTGAAGTGCCGTCGATCGACACCCTGCGCCCGGGTGTAAATGTGCTTATGGTCACCGGCGTGGCCAACCCGAAGCCGTTTGCCCGCTATCTGCGTCGCAACAAGGCGAAAGTCAAACTGAAACGTTTCGCCGACCATCACAACTTCAGCGCTTCCGATCTGGCGTCGATCGAGCGCGATTTCAACGCCCTCGAGGGGGAGGATAAATTCATAGTCACTACCGAGAAAGATGCCGTGCGTCTCCTGAACAACCCTTATTTTCCACACGCGCTCAAAAGCAAAGTGTTCTACGTGCCTATAAAAGTGGAATTCGTCAACGAAGAAGACAGCGGGAAGTTTACGACGATACTTGAAAAAACCATTCGCGACTCGCGATTGTTTAAATAACAGCGGGCCACGCCGGCAGCAATCCGTTGTGTCATGCCGGAGCGGTTCGTTTCCCCATATTTACATCATTCCGTCAATTCTCCATTTGCCATGCTCGACAAAATCAATTCTACAGCCGCTTATATCAAAGAGCGCGTCAGCGACATCCCCAATATCGCCATCATCCTCGGCACAGGTCTCGGCCCGTTGGTCGACGCCATGACCGACAAGCAATATATCCCCTACTCCGAAATTCCCAACTTCCCGGTTTCGACTGTGGAAGGACATAGCGGAAACCTGATTTTCGGCACGCTCGGTTCGCGCCGCGTCATTGCCATGCAGGGTCGCTTCCATTACTATGAAGGCTATGACATGAAGCAGGTCACCTTCCCGGTGCGCGTATTCAAGGCACTCGGAGTCGACACACTCTTTGTCAGCAATGCTTCCGGAGGTATGAACAAGGAATTCGAGGTGGGCGATGTGATGACCATCACCGACCACATCAACCTTTTCCCTGAAAACCCGCTGCGCGGCAAGAACTATAACGAACTCGGCACACGTTTCCCGGCAATGACTTATGCCTATGATCCGGAACTCATGAAGATGGCCGACGATATAGCCCGCGAAAACGGCATCCGTCTGATGCATGGAGTCTATGTCGGTGTCACAGGTCCGACATTCGAAACTCCCGCCGAATATGAATATTACCGCATCATCGGCGGCGACTGCGTCGGCATGTCGACCGTGCCTGAAGTTATCGTGGCAAATCATGCCGGCATGCGTGTCTACGGCATATCGGTGATTACCGACCTCGGTGGCAAGGATGTCAAACAGGTACCTACCCACGAAGAGGTACAGCAGGCCGCAGTCATCGCGCAGCCGAAGTGTCTTAAGATTATGACCGAACTGGTCAACCGTTGTTAAATCCCCCTCTCTCCCGATATGGAAATTTCAGAACTCGGTGAATTCGGTCTCATCGACCGTCTGACCGCCAATCTTCCGACCGTAAATCCGTCGACCGTAAAAGGTGTGGGCGACGATTGCGCCATCCTGCGCAACAAGGATACGGACATACTCGTCACAACCGACCTTCTGCTCGAAGGCGTGCATTTCGATCTGACTTACGTACCGCTCAAACACCTCGGCTACAAGGCGGCGGTGGTGAATTTCTCGGATGTCTATGCGATGAACGGACACCCGAAGCAGATCACTGTGTCGCTCGGCATCTCGCAGCGTTTCACAGTCGAACATATCGAAGAACTCTTCAGCGGCATCCGGCTTGCCTGCAAGATCTACGGAGTCGATCTCGTCGGTGGCGACACCACCTCGTCGCGACAGGGTCTGGTGATCTCGATCACATGCATCGGCGAGGCCGAAGCCGATAAGATCGTGACCCGCTCGGGCGCCAAACCCACCGACCTGATCTGCGTGTCGGGCGACCTTGGTTCAGCCTACATGGGTCTCCAGTTGCTCGAACGCGAGAAAGTGGCATCGGCCGGCAAGAAGGACTTCCAACCCGATTTCGGAGGCAAGGAATATCTGGTGGAGCGACAACTCAAGCCCGAGGCTCGCCGCGACGTTATCGAGGCGCTCGCTAAGGAGGGTATTGTCCCGACAGCGATGATGGATGTGTCAGACGGCCTTTCCTCCGAGCTGCTCCATATCTGCAAGGACAGCAACGTCGGCTGCCGCGTCTATGAGGACCGCATTCCGATAGACTATCAGACCGCGGTCATGGCCGAGGAACTGAACCTCAATCTCGTCACTGCTGCCCTCAACGGTGGCGAGGACTATGAACTACTGTTCACCGTCCCTCTCACCGACCACGAGAAGATCGAGAAAATTCCCGGAGTGAAACTCATCGGCCACTGCACCGCTCCCGATCTGGGATGCGCGCTCATCACACGCGGCGACAATGAAATTCCTCTCCGCGCCCAGGGATGGAACCCTCTCCTTAAACAGGAGTGATAAACCTTGCATCCGTTTTGCAGTCTAAGGGTTAAAGACTTCCATTTTTAAACTCCAACGGTTATGAAAAACATCATTATTCGCTCGCTCGCCATAGCCCTTTCGGGAATTTGCCTTTGTGCGCTCCCCCTCAGTGCCGACAACAACAAGCGCAACGGAGGCCGTCACGGAGGAGCATCGAAGGAAGCACCGGCATCGCGTGGTGGTAACCACTCACGTCCGGGAGCGTCAAACCGTGGCAGCGGATCGTCGAGACCTCAGCAGCCTTCGTTCTCAGGTCAGTCGAATAAAAACCACGGTAACAAAAACCATGGTCAGCAACCCAACCGACCCACACCGGGACATAGCAATCAGGGGAAAGATAAACACGATAATTATAAGGGAGACGGTCACCGTCCGCAAGGGCCGCGTCCAGGTCTCGGTTCACAACCTGCTCCCGGCCGACCCGGCAACAACGGTAATCACGGGATGAAGCCAGGAAACCGTCCCGGGCATAACAACGGTCATCACGGATTCAGACCGAATCCCGGCCACATGCCCCATTACAAACCGCCGCGCCCTTATTACTATCGTCCGCAGCCGCCACACCGTCCCCACGGGTGGAAACATCATCCGCATGCCCCGCGCATTGCCAACGTTTTCGGTCTGAGTTTCGGAACTGCCATCAATGTCTCCCTCAATTTCCTTATGAACAAAGGATATACGATCGGCGGATATGACAACTCGCAGGTGTGGCTGCGCAATGTGTCGATGGCCAACTATGTCTGGCCCGACGCCGCGCTCTACTACGGCAACTCCGGTCTCGACGCGTCAAGTTTCTACTACACGACCTCTTTCTACGATCCGACCCGTTACAATGCGGTCTACGCACAGATGCTCAATCTTTACGGAGCACCCGTCAACTACTCCACCACTCACGGCGCGATGTCTGCCACATGGTTCGGCTCGTCGGGATATGTCACGCTGACACTCGGAGCCACCACCGCCGGCAATTACGTCACAACCCTATCCTTCGGGCTCTAAGGTCCGATGAACGAAAATCAACAACATAATTATGAAAGGTTCAATATTTTCAATATCCGTTCTTTCAGTCGGCCTGATGATGCTCGCATCATGCTCGACCATAAAGAAAGCGGGATCATTAATCAAACCGAAATCTTCCGCTACCGCAGCCAAGACCGAAACCCCGAAACCGGCCGAGGAGTCAGTGAGCGTCACAGTCGCAGAGTCTCCTCTCGCAGGTGAATGGAGCATCACCGAGGTCAACGGAAAGGAAATCGTGGTCAACGGTGAAAACCACCCCAAACTCGCGCTTCAGTCAGAGGCTGCACATCCCGGCGAGATCTCAGTGATCGGCTACAACGGCTGTAACTACATCAACGGCACATGGATGGTTGACGGAACTCGCCTCACACGCGCCGGAGAATTTATCTCGTCGCTGATGCTCTGTCAGGACGCACCATATGAAACCGAAATCAATGTCGCCCTCAACACTGCCACAGGCTTCGCAGTCGATGACGAGCAGAACGTCCGTCTGACCGATGCCTCGGGCACAACTCTTCTCAAACTCCGCAAGCGCAACCTTTCGTTCCTCAACGGAGCATGGCAGGTGACATCCATCGAAGGTCAGCCCGTGCCTGCGTCAGCCAATATCGTCATTGTAATCGACATTGACGAATGCAAGATCCACGGTAATGCCGGTTGCAACATTCTCAACGGTGAGATCACTGTCAACCTTGACAAGGGTGACGCAATCGAGTTCAAAAATCTCATGACTTCGCGCATGATGTGTCCCGACATCAATACCGAACAGGTGTTCCTGCTCGCTCTCGAGAGCGTCGACCGCGCATCGTCAGGCATCTCGACAAA
>CAMWGM010000089.1 GCA_947173755.1 uncultured Muribaculaceae bacterium | reverse complement strand
TCGAACCTGCCGAGCCCGAAGAGGAGACTCCCGGCGAGCCGGAGGATGCTGAATTCACCGAAATCGAACCTGAAAAGAGCGACGATGAAGTGCGCGACGAACTGATCGGCCAAAAAAGATTTTTCGAGTGATGAGATCCGCCTCTTTCCTATCCTTCCCGAGACTGTTCGGAGTCATATTGCTCCTGCTCCTTGCAGGTTACGCCACACTGTTTGCCCAGGAGAAGGCTGCACGACCCGTCATTTCATCCTATACATTAGGGGTTGGTTCGGCGCATGTGGCCGACACCTATCTCACTCCGCTCCGATATCATGGCACTGCGTGGCGGTTTGATTATCGCCGGTTGCAGGCAGGTCCTTTCGCTCCCGAACGCATCACGTCGAAAGCCGACGTCAGTCTGAGTCTCGAAAAGACCCACAATCCGGCGGGAAATGCCACCATGTGGGATGCTATGATCGGAATCGACTGGGGACTGATGCGCCGGTGGCGACCGCTCCCCTCGCTTGCTCTTGCTGTCGGAGGAGAAATAGCCGTCAGCGGAGGCGCGTTCTACAACACCCGCAACGGCAACAATCCCGTAAGCGCCAAAGCCTCCGCTACGGTCGGTCTGACAGGGCTCGCCGTTTTCGATTTCCGGATCGGCCGACTTCCCGCGAGGCTTATCTATCAGCCTTCGATCCCGGTGGCGGGCGCATTTTTCTCGCCCGAGTACGGTCAGTTGTATTACGAGATCTATCTGGGCGAGCGAAAAAATCTTGCTCACTGCGCCTGGTGGGGCAATTATTTCGCGCTCGACCATCTCCTGGCACTCGACCTCCGCTTCGGAGCACGCTCGCTCAGGCTCGGTTATCAGGGTAAGATATATTCGACTCACGTCAACCATATCCTCACCCGCTCGTTCACTCACCTTTTCGTGATAGGATTTACCACCGAATGGCTCGCCGTAAATCCCCGTAAACATTCTTCCTTAAGACTCATCAATGCTTTCTAAACCTCTCCGCATAATGCTCGGTCTGATCGCGCTGCTCCTTGCGGGTTGCTCGACCGACGACACTCTCCTTTCAGACTGGCCTGACACTCCCCGAGGCAATTTCGAAGCCTTGTGGAACATCATGGACCGCCGCTATTGTTTCTTCGACCGCAAGGATGTCGACTGGGACGAGATACACCGCATATACGGTGCGCGGATCTCCGACGACATGACCCGCGAGGAGCTTTTCGACATCTGCGCGCAGATGCTCGACGAACTCCGCGACGGACATGTCAATCTCGTGTCCGGTTTCAATACGTCGGCTTACCGGGAATGGTGGAGCGACTATCCCGAGAATTTTTCGCTGAGAGTGATTCAGGAACACTATTTCAACTACAACTACCGTCAGACTTCGGGAATGCTCTACGGTTTCCTGCCGCAAAACGTGGGTTACATCTACTACAGCACTTTCTCGCAGCCTGTCGGCGAAGGAAATCTCGACAACATCCTCGCCTGGCTCGCGACTGCCGACGGACTGATCATAGATGTCAGAAACAACGGCGGAGGCGAACTCACCAATGTCGAGACTCTCGTTGCCCGCTTTATCGACCGGCCCACTCTCGTAGGATATATTTCACATAAGACGGGACCCGGTCACTCCGACTTCTCGAAACCGTTCGAGATCATCTATCGTCCCGCTCCCGAAGGGCGTCAGCGGTGGGGAAAGCCGATCATCGTACTTGCCAACCGCTCGACTTTTTCGGCAGCCAACAACTTTGTGGCGGTCATGAAACATCTCCCGCAGGTGCGCATTGCAGGTGCCACTACGGGAGGTGGAGCAGGTGTGCCCTTCTCATCTGAACTCCCTTGCGGATGGTCGGTAAGAATGTCGTCGGCACCTATGCTCGATGCGCTCGGTCAATCAACGGAAGAAGGGGTCGAACCGTCGGCCGGATGCGAGGCTTCCATTCCTCCCGGCACAACCGATTGCGACCCCATTCTCGACCTTGCTGTCAGTCTGCTGACCGGTCAGAGCGAGAAATTATAGCCTAACGTGATTGAGAAAGTGTTCCAGTTTCCCCATTTCGATGGGGTCGGACCTCCGTCGAACATAATTTTCTTAAATGCAGAGGTGCACCCCCATTGATACTGGAGTTCCACTAAAAACTGATTCCAGGTGTAGGCCGCGCCGAGTCCCACTCCGCAATTGAAGCGATGAGCGCCATTTGAGTTTTTGAAAAGCGGGTAGGTGGTTGAGGTGGTAGTGTTCTCGAATGTTTCCTTATTGAGTTTCCTGCCGTAGACACCCAGGTCGAAATACGGTCCGAAAAACACCTGCACCGAAGATTCAGGCGCCACGGTAAAATGATAGTTGACGTAGACGGGAATCTCGAGCACGTTGTAACTGTATCGGTCATAATATTTCGTATATCTGTAGCCTTCGTAATTTTCATAGGCATATTCGCGCTTGGCCCCTTTCATCGAGAAATAGAGGCCGGTGTTGATCGAAATGCTGTTGATCAGATGCCAGTCGACTGCCGCTCCGAGACGCAGCCCTGAACGGGCATCCCAATCGTGGTAGTGACCGTTGAGATTAGCCACGTTCAGACCCAGCCGTGCTCCATAGGTAACCTTTTGTTCGGGAGTACCTTCGTCCCAGAAATTCACCCCGGCCGAAGCACCCAGGGTAATTAGTGCAGCGAGCGCCGCAATAAAATATCTCTTCATAATGCTGAATTTTTGTTGAAAGTCCGGCAAAATTATCAATTTTTACCGAAAAAAACAAACCACCTTATATAATAGAAAATATTACGGTTTTTTTGTCCGAAGTTGCTTGCATATCGCAGAGAAAAGATATAAATTTGCACTTGGAAAAATATTGCCGACCGGCATGACCGAATTCTAACTATAAAATCTAAGCTGTGTCATGAATAATTTAGCATCAATTCTCGCCAAGAAACTTCTCAAAATCAGCGCCATCAAACTTCAGCCTGAAAATCCCTTCACCTGGGCTTCCGGCTGGAACTCCCCCATATATACCGATAACCGCAAGACTCTTTCCTATCCCGACGTCCGTTCGTTCATCAAAGTCGAACTCAGCCGCATCATCCTCGAGAATTTCGGAGAGACTCAGGCTGTGGCCGGTGTTGCCACGGGCGCGATAGCTCAGGGTGCGCTCGTCAGCGACACGCTCGGTCTCCCTTACGTCTATGTCCGCTCCACTCCAAAGGATCACGGTCTCGAAAATCTCATCGAAGGTGACCTCCGCCCCGGCACCAAAGTGGTTGTGATCGAAGACCTCATCTCCACCGGCGGATCTTCGCTTAAGGCTGTCGAGGCGATCCGCAACGCCGGATGCGAAGTGGTGGGTATGGTGGCCATCTTCACCTACGAGTTCCCCGTGGCTGAGAAAGCTTTTGAAAAAGCAGGCGTGAAACTCATCACACTCTCCAACTATTCCGCTCTTCTCGAGGCTGCTCTCGAAACCGGTTTCATCCGTCCCAACGATGTCGAGACCCTCAAGGAATGGCGCAAGGATCCCGCTCTGTGGAGCCCTTCAAAGAAATGTGAAGACTAAAAATCAGGATAACCATGGCATTATACAGCGGTAAAGTGGTGACGCTCCCGCGTCCCATCTCGGAAATCTATGAGAAAGTTTCCGACCTGAGTCAGTATAAGTCGCTCGTCGACCAACTTCCCGAAAACATGCGCGGCAATCTCCAGGGTCTCGAGTTCGTCGGCGACACTGTGAAAATGAATGTGCCCGCCATCGGTGCCCTCACCTTCAGGATCGACGAGCGTACAGCCCCGTCGCATGTAGGTCTGAAAGCCGAGGGTGCTCCGGTGCCACTGCGTCTGTCGCTCGATCTGGCACGGGCAGGTGAAAATTCAACAACGGTCACCCCTAAGATCGACATCGATATTCCCGCGATGTTGCGCCCGATGGTAGGAGGTAAACTGCAGGAGGCTGCCGACAAGTTCGGCGAAGTATTCACAGGACTTTTCAAATAAGACCAAAATAATTGCTATAGGCCGGACGTTATATCAGCGTCCGGCTTTTTTATTTTGCCGGAACAACCGCAAGAATTCTAAAAATACATTTCCTTTGAAACCTCTCGCTCTTCTTCTCCTGTTCATTTGCTCCGCCATCATATCGGGATGTCGTTCGGTCGACGACGACCGTATCCCCTACGCCGACGTGCGACTCACATTCCGGACAGTCGGCGAGTGGAACATCTACGGACTCAAGGGAGACGCCGCCACTGCCGGGCGATATATTTTCAGTCCCGTCGCACCATACATCAAGGAACCGGCCGACTTCCCCTACACGTCGCTCGACCGCACAGGTTTCGGCGGCATTCTTCTCGTTGCCGACGTGGTCGGCGATCTTCATGCATTCGATCTCGCCTGTCCTGTAGATGTCCCCCGTATCAGCCGGCTCGTCATCGACAACGAGAATCTCTGCGTCAGTTGTCCCGACTGCGGAAGCACCTACGAGGTATTCTCCAATCCCGGCATGCCGCGGTCAGGCCCCGCCGCGACACAGGGATATTCGCTCAAACGCTATCATGTCAGTTCGGGGGGTGCTATGGAATACCGCATAATAACCCGCTAAAAAATCATTAACGGATTGCAATAATCCTTAACGCGACAGCGTTATATTTTCAAAACCTAATTCATCACACATACGTCTTCTGCCTATGAGAAAAACTTCTACTTCCACCACATCCGCTTTTACGGCCGAGGCTGTCGCGCCCGAGTCGATCAAGATGCGCCCGTCGCGTCTGACAATTGAAAAAATCCGCCAGTTCGCACGTGCCTATGTCTGCACTCCCGTCGGCGGAATGGTGCTCAACTGACACCAGCAAAGTTATTGCCCTTTAATCCTCTACGGCGCGCCCCGGCGCGCCGATTTTTTCGTCTCACCGATCCATCTATATAAATGTCACTCATACTCTCCGCTCTGCTCGCCGCCGCAGTCATTCTGGCTGTATGGCAGTTTACGGCTGCCAGACGTGCCACCCGTCAGGCCGCGGACCTCACAATGCGTCTATCAGAAGCAAACGACAGCGTGAACCGCGACGCTCAACAGATCTCACGTCTCGAAGCCGAACTCGAAGCCGCTCATGACTCCCTTGAATCTGTCCGCGAAAATGCACTCAGCGCACGGAATTCCCTCAACGATGCTCACGAACGCTTCATTGCCGAGTTGCGCAAGAATTCCGACATGCAGATCGACAGTCTCAGTGAACAACTGAACGAGGCACGGCAGACCGCTGAGCGACTCTCCTCCCTCCTGGCCACCACAGGCGAGGAAAACGCAAGGCTCAAGACATCTCTCAAGCATTTCACCGACCAGGCTTCCGAACGCGAGGAAATGCTTAAATCGCAGTTCCGCAATCTGGCCGGAGATATCCTGCGCGAAAACTCCATGCAGTTCAAGACCCAGAATGCCGCGCGCCTTTCCGAAATACTCGGACCGCTGATGACAAACATCGACGAGTTCAAGAAAGCCGTGCGCGAAAACCATGAGGCAGACACGAAGGAACGCTCGACTCTCGCCGCGAGCATATCCCAACTGCGCAATCTCAACGACAGCGTGATGCAGGAGACACGCAATCTTACCAACGCACTACGGGGCAACAACCAGATGCAGGGCAACTGGGGCGAGATGGTGCTGGAGAACATCCTCAAGGCGAGTGGTCTGACCGAGGGGCGCGAGTATAAACTGCAGGCCACCACCGATCTCGAGGGACACACTTTGCGTGACGAACAAGGGCGTGGTCTGCGGCCCGACGTGATCGTCGACTATCCCGACGGCTCACGTCTCGTCATCGACGCGAAGACCAACCTTTCTAACTATTTCACATCGATCGACACCTCGTTGTCGGAGGAAGAAAGAACGAATGCCGCCAGGAGTCACGCCATGGCTGTCCGCGCACAGGTTGACTCACTGGCCAAGCGCGACTATTCGGCTTATGTAGGCGAGTCACGTATAGATATGGTGATGATGTTCATCCCTAACGAACCTGCCTATATGACCGCCATGCACGCTGACGGAACCCTGTGGGATTACGCCTATCAGCGTAAGGTGCTGATCGTTTCTCCCACACACCTCATCGCCGCCCTGCGTCTCATCAAGAATCTCTGGGTGCGCGACCGTGTCACCGCGAATGCGTTGAAGATAGCCAAGATTGCCGGCGAGATGTATGACAAATTCGCGGCCTTCACTGCCGATCTCGACAAAATCGGGAAAGCGCGCGACAATTCGCAGGGAGCCCTCAAGGATGCCTTCACCAAACTCACCGGGAAAGGCAGTCTCGTAAGCAAAGCACAAAGCCTGAAAACTCTCGGCGTAAAGACCTCCAAAAACCTATCGCCGACAATCCGCGAGGCCGCCGGCCTCGACCTCCCGGAAGCCGAAACGGAGAGCGACTAAAAAATCGCCCGAAGCCACCGAAAAATCGCAGATTTTTAGTAACTTTGCGAGTTGAACAACCCAACACCATCCGAAAAAGAACAACCAAGGCTCTAAGTGGGAACAGATTCCCCCGGTCAC
>CAMWGM010000088.1 GCA_947173755.1 uncultured Muribaculaceae bacterium | reverse complement strand
AAGGGTACCTACATCAAGAGCATCTATCTCTCGAGCACCATGAGCCCCGGCATCAAGGTTGACCCCAAGTCGATCGATGAATAACCTTCTAACGCTTATCAAATGAAAAAAGAAGATAAAATCGTAGCAATTCAGGAAATTGCTAAGACCATCGGCGACTATAACTGCTTCTATCTCGTTGAAACCGCCGGCCTCGACGCCGAAAAGACCACAGCACTCCGCCGCGCCTGCAACAAGGCCGACATCAAACTGATGGTTGTGAAGAACACTCTTCTTCACAAGGCACTCGAAAGCCTCGAAGGTGACTACAAGGAACTCTATGACGTGCTTCACGGCTCGACATCCCTCATGCTCAGCAACACAGGCAACGCTCCTGCAAAACTGATCAAGGATGTCCTCAAGGCTCAGAAGGATGCTGTCCTTCCCCGTCTGAAGGGTGCTTATGTTGAAGAAACCATCTACATCGGTGCAGATCAACTCGACGCTCTCTGCGCAATCAAGAGCAAGAACGAACTCATCGCCGACGTTGTGGCTCTTCTCCAGTCGCCCGCCAAGAATGTCCTCTCCGGACTTCAGAGCGGTGCCACCAAACTCCACGGTATCCTCGAGACACTTTCGAAGAAGGAAGAAGCATAAATCCTGTCTCCGACCCCTCTCCTCTGGCCACCTGACCTTCAGGAGGCCGATCAAAATAATCAATATCTATCTCCAACATCAACAACTCTACCAAATATCATACTATCATGGCAGATCTCAAAGCTTTTGCTGAACAACTCGTAAACCTCACCGTAAAAGAAGTAAACGAACTCGCCCAGATCCTCAAGGAAGAATATGGCATCGAGCCCGCTGCTGCTGCAGTTGCCGTTGCTGCCGGTCCCGCTGCCGGTGCTCCCGCTGAAGAGGAGAAGACCTCTTTCGACGTAGTCCTCAAGGCTGCCGGCGCTTCTAAGCTCGCCGTTGTCAAACTCGTCAAGGAACTCACCGGTCTTGGCCTCAAGGAAGCCAAGGAAATGGTTGACAACGCTCCCTCTGTTGTCAAGGAAGGCATCGCTAAGGCTGACGCTGAAGGCCTCAAGAAGCAGCTCGAAGAGGCTGGTGCTGAGGTTGAACTCAAATAAGCATCCAATGCTTAGAGCCTAAGGATCGCGATCGCTCAACCTATTTCATAAGAGTATCCCGGTCCGGGTAGAAAGCGCAAAAGCATTCTACAACATACAGGATAAGACTTCCGGAATGGCCTATGGCCCCTAAAGGACGTCTTATCCTATTTGCGTAATATAGACGGCGAGATTTAAAAATTCCTAAATTTTTATATTTATCTATAAACTTTTCAGGGCCGTTTTAGTCTCAATCGGGTCATAATGAGGATCTTCCTCTTTCAGCGACTCAACTTGATGAAGAAGATACTGCAAAATCGGTATTAAAGATTGTTAAATTTAGTCCCGCTCTTCTTCTGTCCCCCCCATTTCACTTTCGCCTTCTGAAGGCACAGCCATATATCGATTCGTTTCGAACTTCCCAATAGTTGTACTTTCAACCCACATTTAATATAACGTTAGATGTCAGACATCAATCCTATCAAGCCCCGCGTCAATTTCGCGTCGGTCAAGAACCCCCTGCCTTACCCCGACTTTCTCGAGGTGCAGTTGCGTTCCTTCAGGGACTTCCTGCAACTTGACACTCCCCCCGAGAAGCGCAAGAACGAGGGTCTCTTCAAGGTGTTTGCCGAAAATTTCCCCATTGCCGACACCCGCAACAACTTTGTGCTCGAGTTCCTAGACTATTACATCGATCCCCCCCGCTACACTATCGACGAATGTCTGCAGCGCGGTCTGACCTACTCGGTGCCCCTCAAGGCCAAACTCAAGCTTTATTGCACCGACCCCGATCACGAGGATTTTGACACCGTCATCCAGGATGTCTATCTCGGCCCGATCCCCTACATGACCGACAAAGGCACATTTGTCATCAACGGCGCTGAACGTGTAGTCGTTTCCCAGCTCCATCGTTCGCCCGGTGTTTTCTTCGGCCAGAGCACCCATGCCAACGGCACCAAGCTCTATTCCGCCCGTATCATCCCCTTCCGCGGATCGTGGATCGAGTTCGCTACTGACATTAACAACGTGATGTATGCTTACATCGACCGCAAGAAGAAACTTCCCGTGACCACTCTTCTGCGCGCCATCGGTCTTGAAAGCGACAAAGACATCATCGAGATCTTCGATCTTGCCGAAGAGGTCAAGGTCAACCGCACTAATCTCAAAAAAGCCGTCGGCCGCAAACTCGCAGCCCGCGTCCTCCAGTCGTGGCTTGAGGACTTCACCGACGAAGATACCGGCGAAGTTGTATCGGCCGAGCGTCACAAAGTTATCATCGACCGCGAGACCATTCTTGACGAGAGCCATATCGATGCTATCCTCGAGACCGGTGTCGACAGCATCCTGCTCCACAAGGAGGATGCCAACACTTCCGACTATGCCATCATCTTCAACACTCTCCAGAAGGACTCGTCCAACTCGGAGAAAGAAGCCATCCAGTATATCTACCGGCAACTGCGCAACGCCGAGCCACCGGACGATGCATCCGCACGCGAGGTGATCCAGAACCTTTTCTTCTCGGAAAAGCGTTACGATCTCGGCGAAGTGGGCCGCTACCGTATCAACAAGAAACTCGGTCTCGACACATCGCCTGACGTCAAGGTGCTCACCCGCGAGGATATCATCGCCATTATCAAGCACCTCATCCAGCTCATCAACTCAAAAGCTGACGTCGACGATATCGACCACCTCTCCAACCGCCGCGTCCGCACTGTCGGCGAACAGCTCTACAACCAGTTCGGCGTAGGTCTCGCCCGTATGTCACGCACCATCCGCGAACGCATGAACGTGCGCGACAACGAGGTGTTCACCCCCATCGACCTTATCAATGCGAAGGCCATCTCGAGTGTCATCAACTCTTTCTTCGGCACCAACGCCCTCTCGCAGTTCATGGACCAGACCAACCCGCTGGCCGAAATCACCCACAAGCGACGCATGTCGGCACTCGGCCCCGGCGGTCTGTCTCGTGAGCGTGCCGGCTTCGAGGTTCGTGACGTTCACTACACCCACTACGGTCGTCTCTGTCCCATCGAGACCCCTGAAGGTCCCAACATCGGTCTTATCTCCTCGCTCTGCGTCTATGCCAAGATCAATGATCTCGGTTTCATCGAGACCCCTTACCGCGAAGTGAAGGATGGTGTCGTCAACCTCAACAACGACGAGGTGACCTACCTCACGGCTGAAATCGAGGAGGGCAAGATCATCGCCCAGGGCAACGCACCCGTCGAAGACAACGGCAAATTTGTCAGAGACCGTGTCAAGGCTCGTCTTGACGCCGACTTCCCCATCGTGGCTCCCGACCAGGTGGAACTGATGGACGTATCGCCCACACAGATCGCCTCGATCGCAGCATCGCTCATCCCCTTCCTCGAGCACGACGACGCTAACCGTGCCCTCATGGGATCAAACATGATGCGCCAGGCAGTCCCTCTGCTCCGTTCCGAGAGCCCCATCGTCGGCACCGGCATCGAAGGTCAGCTTATCCGCGACTCACGTACACAGATCATGGCTGAAGGCGACGGCGTCATCGAATTTGTCGATGCCTCCGTGATCCGCATCCGCTATGACCGCACCGAGGAAGAGGAATTCGTAGCCTTCGAAGACAGTGTCAAGGAATATCACCTGCCCAAATTCCGCAAGACAAACCAGAGCACTACCATCGACCTCCGTCCCATCTGCAACCGTGGCCAGCGTGTCAAGAAGGGCGATATCCTCACCGAAGGCTATTCTACCGAAAACGGTGAACTCGCTCTCGGCCGCAACCTCAAGGTGGCGTTCATGCCCTGGAAAGGATACAACTATGAGGATGCCATCGTGCTCAACGAGCGCGTTGTCCGCGAAGATATCCTCACCTCAGTTCATGTCGACGAGTATATCCTCGAAGTACGCGAGACCAAACGCGGCATGGAGGAACTCACCAATGATATCCCCAATGTCAGCGAGGACGCTACAAAGGATCTTGACGAACGCGGCATCGTGCGCGTCGGAGCCCACATCGTCCCCGGCGACATCATGATCGGCAAGATCACCCCGAAGGGCGAGAGCGATCCCACTCCCGAGGAGAAACTCCTCCGCGCCATCTTCGGCGACAAGGCCGGCGATGTCAAGGATGCTTCCCTCAAGGCCACTCCCTCGCTCAAGGGCGTCGTCATCGACACCGCTCTCTATCAGAAAGCCGAGAAGAAGAAGACCAAGAAGAGCGCTTCCGTCCTCCTGCCCAAACTCGACGAGGAATATGAAGAGCGTCAGGCCGAACTCAAGCAACTCCTGGTCGAGAAACTCCTCACACTCACCTCGGGCCTCGTCTCGGCCGGCGTGAAAGACTTCCTCGGATCTGAGATCATCCCCGCAGGAACCAACTTCTCCGCCGGTGTCCTCAAGGAGACCGACTTCGACACCATCAACCTTTCCGGCTGGACTGCCGACGAACATAAGAACGAACTCATCCGCGCCACCATCGTCAACTACCTGCGCAAGAGCAAGGAGATCGATGCCGAACTCCGCCGCAAGAAATTCGACATCTCGATCGGCGACGAACTTCCCTCGGGCATCATGAAACTTGCCAAGGTCTATGTAGCCAAGAAGCGCAAGATCTCTGTCGGCGACAAGATGGCAGGCCGTCACGGCAACAAGGGTATCGTCTCCCGCATCGTACGTCAGGAAGACATGCCGTTCCTTGCCGACGGTACTCCCGTCGACATCGTCCTCAACCCTCTGGGTGTGCCTTCGCGTATGAACCTCGGTCAGATCTTCGAGACCGTGCTCGGTTGGGCCGGCCGCGAACTCGGCGAGAAGTTCGCAACTCCCATCTTCGACGGTGCTACCCTCGACGACCTCAACGAGTGGACCGACAAGGCCGGACTTCCCCGCTATGGCAAGTGCTACCTCTACGACGGTGGCACAGGCGAGCGCTTCGACCAGCCCGCTACCGTGGGTGTCATCTACATGCTCAAACTCGGCCACATGGTCGAAGACAAGATGCACGCCCGCTCCATCGGCCCGTACTCGCTCATCACCCAGCAGCCTCTCGGCGGTAAAGCCCAGTTCGGTGGTCAGCGTTTCGGTGAGATGGAAGTCTGGGCGCTCGAGGCATTCGGCGCTTCCCACATCCTGCAGGAAATCATCACCGTCAAGTCTGACGACGTCAACGGCCGATCGAAGACCTACGAAGCCATCGTCAAGGGCGATGCAATGCCTGCCGCAGGCATCCCCGAGTCGCTCAACGTGCTCCTCCACGAACTCCGCGGTCTCGGTCTGAGCATCAACCTTGAAAACTGATAGTCAGTCCGTAATTCATCCTGCATCATGCATCCTGCATTGTGCATAATGAATTATGAACTGCCCCCTCTCTCCTCTATTCACTTCTTTTCTCCCAAGAAAGCTTTTTTCCAAACCAATTATGGCATTTAGAAAAGACAACAATAATAATAAGAAGACCTCCTTCTCGAAGATCACCATCGGCCTCGCATCGCCCGAGGAGATTCTCGAGAAGTCGAGTGGCGAAGTGCTCAAGCCTGAGACCATCAACTATCGCACCTATAAGCCCGAACGTGACGGTCTGTTCTGCGAACGCATCTTCGGCCCCGTGAAGGACTATGAGTGCCACTGCGGCAAATACAAGCGCATCCGCTACAAAGGTGTCGTTTGCGACCGCTGCGGCGTCGAGGTCACCGAAAAGAAGGTGCGCCGCGAGCGCATGGGTCATATCAAACTCGTCGTGCCCGTTGCCCACATCTGGTATTTTCGCTCTCTCCCCAATAAGATCGGCTATCTGCTCGGACTCCCTTCGAAGAAACTCGACTCGGTTGTCTACTACGAGCGTTATGTCGTCATCAACCCCGGCGTAGCAGCCGAGGGTGAGAAGCCTGTTGCAAAACTCGATCTTCTCAGCGAGGAGGAATATTTCGACATCATCGACAATCTTCCCCCCGAAAACCAGCTTC
This sequence comes from uncultured Muribaculaceae bacterium, assembly GCA_947173755.1. GTDB lineage: Bacteria > Bacteroidota > Bacteroidia > Bacteroidales > Muribaculaceae > Duncaniella. The sequence goes on along the minus strand of CAMWGM010000088.1, from coordinate 507 downwards.
TCCCCGACGATGACCCCAACAAGTTCATCGCCAAGATGGGTGCAGAGGCTCTATATGATCTCCTCAAGGATCTCGATCTCGATGATCTTTCCTATTCACTGCGTGTCCAGGCCAACTCCGAAGGCTCGCAGCAGCGCAAGACCGAGGCCCTCAAGCGCCTTCAGGTTGTCGAGAGTTTCCGTGCCTCGCGCGGTCGCAACCGTCCCGAATGGATGATCCTTCAGGCCGTCCCCGTCATTCCCCCCGAACTCCGTCCCCTCGTTCCCCTCGACGGCGGTCGTTTCGCAACTTCCGACCTCAACGATCTCTATCGTCGCGTCATCATCCGCAACAACCGTCTGAAACGCCTCATCGAGATCAAGGCTCCCGAGGTGATCCTCCGCAACGAGAAACGTATGCTCCAGGAGGCTGTCGACTCGCTGCTCGACAACTCGCGCAAATCATCGGCTGTCAAGACCGAGGCCAACCGTCCCCTCAAGTCACTCTCTGACTCGCTCAAGGGTAAGC
>CAMWGM010000087.1 GCA_947173755.1 uncultured Muribaculaceae bacterium | reverse complement strand
ACTTTGGTGATGAAACCTGTCACTTGCGGACGGATGTCGATATCGGTCTTGCCCTTGATGGTGGCGGGAAGTTCTGTCTGGAGAGTGGTGGGAGACTTGCTGACGGTGATGGTGGCGATCTGCGGGTCGGGCATCTGCATCTGCTGCTGCTTGCCTTTGCAGCCTGTCATGCCGAGCACGAGAGTGGCCGCTGCTAATGATGAAAGAATGGCTTTCATTGAATAGGGTTGGTTGAGTGTGAAATTATACCTTATGTTTTTTATTTATTTTCAACAAGGAAGTGCGTAATCGGCGCAAATTATCTGCAAAAGTAGCAATTTATTTGAGTAATGCGAAAAACCACCCAATATTTTTCTTCAAATAGGTGGAACATTCTCAAAATTTCGACAAAAAGGCCAATCGTGGCACAATTCTGAAGCCTCAACGCAAATTTTGACATATCGGATAAAATGTGTACTTTTGCCGTAAATTTCAAGAGAATGTCAGATCAAGCCCCGATAACGATAGCCATATCCAAGGAAGCAGTGGCCGCGATGCCCGTCGAAACTTTCGGCGGTGCCATCACTGTGGTCGAGACTGACGCCGACGCTGTGGCTGTCCTCGAGCGTCTCTCATGCGCTGATGTGGTGGGGTTTGACACGGAGACAAAGCCTAATTTCCGCAAAGGGCAGACCAACCGTCTCTCTCTTGTCCAGATCTCCACCGCCGACCATTGCTATCTCTTCCGTCTCAACAAGATCGGCTTTATCCCTCAGCTTGTCGACTTTCTCGAAAGCCCGACCCCTGTAAAGGTGGGCCTTTCGCTCAAGGATGATTTCCATGGGCTGCAGCGTCTCGCTCCTTTCACCCCGGGTGGCTTCGAAGATCTTCAGGAGATAGTCAAGCGTTACGGCATTACCGATGCGAGCCTTCAGAAAATCTACGCAATAATCTTCGGACTCCGCATATCCAAGGGACAGCGACTCTCCAACTGGGAGGCGCCCCGTCTCACCCCTGCCCAGATGACCTATGCATCCCTTGATGCCTGGGCCTGTCTGCGCATCTACCGGCTCTTCGCGTCAGGCGGATTCCTCCCGGAGGAAAGCCCTTATGTCGTTCCGTCCGACTGACATTGCCGCAGACGCGTTTCCTGATGACCTGATCTTGTTTTTTTGATTAAGACGACTCACTTCACCCTGTCGTTGTCCGACAGAGATCCGACATTCATCACCATCATATTTCCTGCTATAATAACCTTATAATTAATTTCATGAATTTCAAGCGGCGCTCCACTCTCATACCTGCCTTGTTGCTGGTCTATCTCGCTGTCATGGCATGGATAGGGCGAGGGGAACTCGTCGCGGGTCATTACGCCTACTACTTTTCGCTCATAGGCCTGACCCTGGTGTGCATATTCCTGTTGCGACGCAATCTCCTTAAGCGCGAACGCCGCAACTCCGAACGCGACAAATCACTCCGCAAATGACACGACTTTACGCCTGCCTGTTGCTCCCTCTGCTTTTGATTCTCATCGCCGGTTGTTCTTCCGGCTCACGACCCGATCCGCGGCTCGAGCGGGCCGCTGCCCTCGCGGCTGACTCTCCACGGAAAGCCCTTGCCATACTCGACTCCGTCTGCCGCGACTCCCTGTCACCCTCCGACCGCCATCGCTATAACTTCCTTAAGGTCAAAGCCTCCGACAAAGCATTCATCGACCATACCTCCGACTCGCTTATCCTTGCCGTCCTTTCCTATGCCGATACCCACCGCGACATTATTCCCTATGGAGAAGTTCTCTATTACGGGGGCCGCGTTTATTCGGATCTCGCCACAGCGCTCTCCTATTTCCACAAGGCACTCGAAGAGTTTCCGCCCTCCACTCCAAATCAGGTGCAGCGAGCCACCATCCTCAGTCAGACAGGCCGGTTGCTCAACGTCCTGCGGCTCTATGAACCTGCCATCGAGAATATTCTGGAGGCTATAGAGATCGATAGCGTCATCGGCGATTCGGTCAGGGAAGTGATAAATCTCCATCTCCTCGCCCATACGTATACCTATTCCGGAAAATATGAGAATGCCTCTGAGGTCTTTAAAACCGCTTTTTCGAAAAGCAGAAATATGGACTCCAGGGTGAGGAACCGCCTCCTTCCGACCCTCGCATACAATCACTACCGCCAGGGCGACATCGATTCGGCCCACCACTATCTGTCGCTCGCCCTGGCAAATGTCGACACGCTTTCGCTCACCACGACGCTTGCCTATGCTGCGACTATCTATAAAGAACTGGGGATGCGCGACTCTGCATATTATTTCGCTGACAAATTGATCCATCTGCCTAATTCTCTAAACCGGTCTGACGGTTACTTTCTGCTGCTTTCGCCCGATCTTTTCCCGATGGTGCCGAATGATTCCGTCGCCGCTTATATACATGCCCATAAAGTCGAACTCGAGAGGATATTCGATGAGAACGCCAATCAACTGGCCATCATTCAGCAGGCACAGTATAATTACAGCCTTCACGAGCGACGCCGCAATGAGGCCGACCATCAGAAGCAACTTTATCTCAAATGGCTGTCGTTTTCCATCATCGTCATTCTCTTCCTGTTCGCCATTTTCTCAACGCAGAGGTATAAATACTGGAGGAGCAAGATCCAGTTGCGTGAGGCGCTCGACAATATCGAGAATCTGAAAATCAAACTGGCCGAATCTCTCGCCTCGACAGAGAACGACGATGAGGAGGCAGCCGCAGATGAAAATTCTGTGGTGCTTCTCAGGGAAAATCTGCGCAAGCAGTTTCTGACTCTTCACGATAACCATGACCGTGTCTCGCTTCAGTTGTCGCCCGACATCAGCGCATCCGAAGCCTATAAGGAATTGCTCAAAAAAATCGGTGACGGGAGCATCCTGCCCGATTCGGATGGCCTCTGGACCGAACTCGAGAAGGTCGTGCTACGCTCTTTCCCCTCTTTCCGCGAAAATCTTTCCCTTCTTTCCGATGCACGCATCACCGAGTCGGACTATCACACTGCCCTCCTCATCAAATGCCACATCTCACCCTCGCAGATGGCTATTCTTTTCGGCCGTTCCAAGGGCACGATTGTCTCGCGCCGCGACACTCTTTCCATCAAACTTTTCGGAGAGAAACTCGGCACCAAAACTACCGACGAGATCATCAGGCTTCTCTGATTCTCCGGCGACGGAAATCAGGTGCGTCATGACCTTCCACAACAGCCCGGACATTTTGTCCGGGCTGTTGTTTTAATTTTTTTAAGTTAAAACAGTTTGTCAGCAGTCATTTTGTTGATATAAAGGTTGTTAGACCTATAAAACAGATGCTTTTAGGCACTTTAAACGAGGGCCTGAAGGAAAAATTCCGTACTTTTCCGTACAAATTCCCGTCAAATTCCGTACTTTTCCGTACCACTCATATCGGCATGTTTTCATAATTTTGTCGCATCCGAACATCGAGACTGTTTCGGAAAAATTGACATGAATTACCAAATTTTATTATGAGAAAACCTCTTTACGGAATTCGTTTCCGCTATATGTTTTCCCACGCTGAGACCTATTCTTTGGCTGCAGAGATCCTCGTCGGATAACCTCGGGAAATCTTTCGCCCTCAAACGGAACAGACACTGAGGAGTAACTTCCGCTTCTGTTTGTTCTGCAAACCGGGAAAATCAAATATCATGCGTAAGAACTACGACGAATTGGATGAAGGCTGATATTTGATTTCCTCTGACATAGGAGCATCAGAGATTGATGCGATTTAAGTAAGTGTCCGATACAGCCCGGGAGTTTCCCGGGCTGTTGAGGTTTGATAATCCCCCCTGAGTTACGATTTGCGGGGATGGGAAAAAAGCATTACTTTTGGGGAAATTTTTAAAGAGAGAAATATCGATGATGGAGTTAAGAAAACCGGCCGAGATCACCGCCGCTGCGGCCGAAGCAGGAGCAGCAAAGGCGCGTCTCACACGCCGGAATCGTTGCAAGGTCATGGTGGCGGCCATATTGGCGGGAGCATATATCTCTTTCGGCGCCACGCTGTCGCTGACCGTAGGGTTCGGATTCGGAGGCATCGCGTCGGCCAATCCCGGCTTGCAGAAACTGATGTGCGGCCTTATGTTCCCGATAGGTCTGCTGCTCGTCGTTGTGCTCGGAGCAGAACTTTTCACAGGCAATAATGCCGTGCTCGTCCCCTCGATGTGGCGTGGAGAGCACGGAACAGGTGCGATGCTTGCCAACTGGGCCATGGTCTATGCCGGCAATTTCATCGGTGCGATGGCATTCACCTATTTTCTTGTTTATGCCGTCGGACTGACCGCTTCCGACCCCTGGCACTCTGCAATCCGTGGAATTGCCGAGGCAAAGGTCTCCATGTCATGGATGACGGTGTTTCTTAAGGGGATCGGGGCAAACTGGTGTGTCTGCCTGGCCGTATGGCTCGCCCTCTCGGGAAAGACCCTTCTTGAGAAAGCGTTAGGCTGCTGGCTCCCGGTGATGGCTTTCGTTGCTTTGGGCTACGAGCACTGCATCGCCAATATGTTCTATCTCCCCCTCGGCATGATGGAAGGGGCTGATGTCAGTGTCGGCCGGGCAGTATGGTGCAATCTCATCCCGGCTACACTCGGCAATATCGTGGGGGGTGCGCTGTTGGTTGGAGCCGTCCACTCCTATCTTCATCTTGACCGCCGCGCCGGAGACTGAGATTTTTCGTGCGAATGCAAATTTTTCTAAAGAAATAGTAAAGTATTTTGAAGAAAAATTTCTATATTTGCACTGCCGTTCACCGGCATCTGTGCGCATCTTTGCCCTAAAAGGGTAATAATGTGCTCATTCATAGTTGATTAAGCAAAGATATCACTATTCATTATATTATGATAGCATTGGCAATCCAAAATGCGACTCTTGCGCTTGTGGGGCTGTTGACGGGCGTCGCGCTCGTGGCGGCAGCACTCATCATAGCAAAACTTATCTCGCCGAGGTCGTTCAACCCCGCCAAGGGTGAGGCCTACGAATGTGGCATCCCGACACGCGGCGAGTCGATGGCTCAGTTTAAGGTAGGTTATTACCTTTTTGCCATTCTCTTCCTTATGTTCGACGTCGAAACGGTCTTCCTCTATCCCTGGGCAGTGCGTGTGCACGAGTTGGGAACTTCAGGTTTTACCGCCATCGCCGTCTTTTTTTGTATTATTGTGCTGGGTCTCGTCTACGCCTGGCGGAAAGGAGCACTTGAATGGAAGTAACTGCGCAGGGTATGCCTTACGAGGCATGGAAAGATAATGAATACATCGAGAGCCTCGTCAAGGAACTCAACGACAATGGTGTCAATGTGGTGGTCGGCTCGCTTGATAAACTCATCAACTGGGGCCGCTCGAATTCCATCTGGCCTCTGACTTTCGCCACTTCGTGCTGCGGCATCGAATTCGTGTCGCTCGGCGCCGCCCGTTACGATATGGCCCGCTTCGGATGGGAAGTAGCCCGTTCGTCCCCCCGTCAGGCCGACTTCATGATGGTGGCCGGTACGATCGTCAATCGTATGGTGCCCGTCTTCCGTCGTCTCTACGATCAGTTGGCCGAACCAAAATATGTAATTGCCTGCGGCTCGTGTGCCATCTCCGGCGGCCCTTTCAAGAAGAGTTACTGCGTCGCCATGGGCATCGAGGATATCGTGCCTGTCGATGTATTTGTCCCCGGTTGTCCTCCGCGCCCCGAGGCAATGATCTACGGCATCATGCAGTTGTCGCGCAAGATTAAGGTGGAGCGGTTCTTCGGCGGTGTCAACCGTCAGGAGAGTCAGAAGGAATTTCTGGCCAAACACCCCATCCCCGAGAACTGAAAACCGTCAGCCGCTCCGGACTCTGCTAAATATATAATTAAGGTGGTAAGCCGCCTGACTCTAATCAACTCGAATCTCCGAAAATTCAGATTAAATATATGGATATGGCCCAGATGCGGGAAAAGATCGCAAAACTCTTTCCCGATGCCACATTTGAAGAGAGCAGCATGCTCGAAGTGACCGCACCCGATGCTGTGTGGCACGATCTTGCGTCGACCCTTCGCAACGATGCCGACCTGTCTTTTGACTTCCTGATGACTATCGTCGGTATGGACTGGAAGGAGAATGGCCTGGGTTGTGTCTACTATCTCACTTCCACCAGATACAACCATCACATCTCGGTGAAGGTCATGGCTACGGGCGACCGTGAGCAGCCTCTCATCCACTCTATCTCCGACCTGTGGGCCATCGCCGGCATCTACGAACGCGAGGTCTACGACTATTTCGGCATCATTTTCCTCAACAATCCCGACATGCGCCGCCTTTTCCTCGATATCGACTGGAAAGGTTATCCGTTGCGCAAGGATTATGATAAGGATTCCAACCACTGGAGCATCGAGAGTGAGCGCCAGAGCGACTTCACCAACGAATGGATCGAGCGCGACGGCAAGATCATCAAGGAGGAGCACCGCATCTTCATGCCCGACGACTTCGTGGTCAACATCGGTCCGCAGCACCCTGCCACACACGGTGTGCTCCGTTTCCGCACCGCTATCGAAGGCGAGACCATCAAGAA
>CAMWGM010000086.1 GCA_947173755.1 uncultured Muribaculaceae bacterium | reverse complement strand
CCTTCTCCTGATCGCGGAGATCCGCAAGTTCCTTATCGAGATCGCGCACTTTTGCGTCGTCGCCCTCACGTTTGATGGCCTCACGTTCGATCTCCTTCTGGGCGATCAGTCGCGAAATCTCGTCGAGAGCCTGAGGCACGGAGTCCATTTCGAGACGGAGTTTCGAGGCAGCCTCGTCGACGAGGTCGATCGCCTTGTCGGGGAGGAAACGGTCGGTGATATAACGTTCAGAAAGTGTGACGGCTGCGATAATAGCCTCGTCGCGGATGCGAACTTTATGGTGGTTCTCGTAGCGTTCCTTAAGACCGCGGAGGATGGCGATGGCAGCGGCTTCATCAGGCTCGTTGATCATCACTTTCTGGAAACGGCGCTCGAGCGCTTTGTCTTTTTCGAAATATTTCTGATACTCGTCGAGAGTGGTGGCGCCGATCGAGCGGAGTTCGCCACGGGCGAGAGCAGGCTTGAGGATGTTTGCGGCATCCATAGCGCCTTCGCCTTTGCCGGCACCCACGAGAGTGTGGATCTCATCGATGAAGAGGATTATCTCGCCGTCGGCCTGAGTGACCTCGTTGACGATGGCTTTAAGACGTTCCTCAAATTCACCCTTATATTTCGCACCTGCGACAAGAGCGCCCATGTCGAGCGAATAAATCTGCTTGGTGCGGAGATTTTCAGGCACGTCGCCACGCACGATGCGCTGGGCGAGACCCTCGGCAATCGCTGTTTTACCTGTACCCGGCTCACCGATGAGCATAGGGTTGTTCTTGGTGCGTCGTGAGAGAATCTGCAGCACACGGCGGATCTCGTCGTCACGACCGATGACAGGATCGAGTTTCCCTTCGCGCGCACGTTCATTAAGATTGATGGCATACTTCGAGAGAGCCTGATAGGTATCCTCGGCACTCTGATCGGTGGCATTCTTGCCTTTGCGCAGTTCGGCTATCGCGGCTTCGAGTTCGCGTTGGCTCAATCCGGCATCCTTGAGGAGAGTCGCGGCCGGAGAGTTGACTGCGAAGATAGCCAATAGAAGGGCTTCAAGAGTTACATACTCGTCGCCCTGTTTCTTTGCGATGTCGAGAGCGCGCTGGAGCACGTCATTGGATGTGCGGCTGAGGTAGGGTTCGCCACCGGAGACTTTAGGTTCGGCGGCGATTTTCTCGTCAACTTGACGCATCAGGCCGGCGCTGCTGGCACCGACTTTAGAGAAGAGGAAGTTGATGAGTGATTCTCCCTCGGTCATAACACCTTTCAGCAAGTGCACCGGTTCGATGGCCTGATTGCCGGCAGCGCGGGCAAATTCAATAGCCTTCTGGATGGCTTCCTGCGATTTGATGGTGAAGTTGTTGAAGTTCATAATATATGTTGAGGTGAGTTATATTAAAAATTTGTTTCTTTATCTTTTCAACAACTACCGTGCCGAAATGTTCAGCCGCAGCCAAAATGGCAGAAACGAAAAGTCAGCACTGCCACATTGGCAATGCTGACCGTTGCAATTGTATGAAAACCTTCAGAAAGGTGCGACCTAAGTGACGGCTGCTGTTTTTCTTATGAGGAAAGGGTTGATTATCAGAGGATACCCTGGGCCATCATTGCGCGGGCCACTTTCATGAAACCTGCCACATTGGCGCCTTTCACATAATTGATATAACCGTCCTCTTCGGTGCCGTACTTGACACACTGCTCGTGGATGTCCTGCATGATGTGGCGCAGTTTGTCGTCGACCTCCTCTTCGGTCCAGGAGAGTTTCTGCGAGTTCTGAGCCATCTCCAGACCCGAAACGGAGACACCGCCCGCGTTGGCGGCTTTACCGGGGGCATAGAGGATCTTGGCTTTCTGGAATTCGCGGATCGCCTCGGGAGTGGAGGGCATGTTTGCACCTTCGCTGACGGCTATGCATCCGTTGGCTATGAGCGCGCGTGCATCGTCGCCATCGATCTCGTTCTGTGTTGCCGACGGCATGGCGATGTCGCAGGCCACACGCTGCCAGGGACGTTCGCCTTCGAAATACTGGCACTCATATTCCTCGGCAAATTCACGGATGCGGCCACGATAGATGTTCTTTAGTTTGAAAATGTAGTCGAGCTGTTCCTGCGACAGGCCTTCGGGCACGTAGATCGAACCGTCGGAGTCGGACATGGAGACAACCTTGGCTCCGAGCTGAAGAAGTTTTTCGGCGGTATATGTCGCTACGTTACCCGAACCGGAAATAGCCACACGTTTACCGGCGATGTCGATGCCGCGTGTCTTGAGCATTTCGAGAAGGAAGTAGACGTTGCCATAACCGGTGGCCTCGGGACGGATCTTGGAGCCGCCGAATTCGAGTCCTTTGCCCGTGAAAGTTCCGGTGAACTAGCGCGCCATTTTCTTATACTGCCCGAACATGTAGCCCACTTCGCGACCGCCAACGCCGATATCGCCGGCAGGCACGTCGGTGTCAGGGCCGATCTGATGCCAGAGTTCGGTGATGAAGGCCTGGCAGAAGCGCATCACTTCCATATCGCTCTTTCCGCGGGGAGAGAAGTCGGAACCGCCTTTGGCGCCTCCCATGGCGAGAGTGGTGAGAGAGTTTTTGAATGTCTGCTCGAAGGCGAGGAATTTGAGTATCGAGAGATTGACAGATGAGTGGAAGCGGATGCCGCCTTTGTAGGGGCCGATGGCGTTGTTGTGCTGAACGCGGTAGCCCATATTGTTGTGAACTTTCCCTTTGTCGTCGACCCATGACACGCGGAACGAGAATATTCTGTCGGGGATGCAGAGGCGCTCGATCAGGTTGTAGCGCTCGAATTCGGGATTTTCATTGTAGACCTCCTCGATGGAAGTGAGAACCTCGTCGACCGCCTGAATGTACTCGGGTTCGTTGGGAAAGCGACGTTTCAGATCGTCGATGACAGCAACTGCTTTCATTTCTTGGCTGTATGATTTGTTAAATTTTTATGTTTTTAGCACATAATGTTAGAGTTTTGCTAAAATTCGCGGCAAAGTTACACAAAATTTCTGAAACCTCAAACAAATTTCCTGAAATATCTTTTCAGCCGCCTTGGCGGGGATAAGAACTTTATGGCAGTCACGGGTGTTCTAATTGTAAAATTCATCCGCTCTCCCTCACGTTAATTCCTCAGGTCATGTCAACAGGGCTTTTTCATCAGATACGCTTATCCGACACCGCATCTCTCCGGGGCCTCTGCTCCGGAGTCGTGTTTATGCTTATGTTTGCTGTCTCACTGACTGTCAGTGCGTCAGAGATCGCCGACTCGGCTGAAGTTTTCTTCCGGCAGTCAAAAACGGTGCTTCTTCCTGATTTCGGAGGCAACGGAGAGCGTCTTGACTCGCTCGTGAGCAGCATCAGGCGCAGTGCCTCCCTGGGAACTTTAAAGGAGGTCCGAGTCGAGGGTGCCGCTTCGCCCGAGGGATCTGAAAGTTTCAATATGTGGCTATCGGAGGAACGTGCCGATAATATTTTCAAATATATTGCCGAGCGGGTGGAACTGCCCGACTCACTGACAAAGTTCTCTTATCTTGGGAGGGACTGGCGCGGTCTCTATAACAGAGTTGAGAGAAACACACGAGTCCCCTATCGAGCCGATGTTCTCGCGATGCTCGAGAACGGGGAGTGCTTACCGCGGAAGGACCTGCCGCCGACGGCGACGCGCTGCTTGCTTCGCTCAAGGCTCTTCACGGAGGTCAACCGTATGCTTTCTTATATAACAACGTATTTCCGGGGCTGCGCATGTCGCGACTGATTGTAGATTATGATCCTTTCGCCGCCACAAATCCGATAGAGATTTTCGGTATCGAAGAGATTGAGCCGGTGCCCTTCGTCAAGCCCGAGTTTTCGCTCAGTGTTCCGCACAAGACCGGCCGACCTTTCTATATGGCTCTCAAGAGCAATATGCTTTATGATCTCCTTGCGGCTCCTTCGATCGGAGCCGAGTTCTATCTCGGCAAGCAATGGTCGGCTGTCGTCAACTGGACTTACGGATGGTGGGACAACGACTCCCGCCACCGCTACTGGCGCATCTACGGCGGCGATCTGGCCGTGCGCTATTGGTTCGGTAAGAAGGCGCTGTCTAAACCTCTCACCGGTCATCATATCGGTGTCTACGGCGGAGTTGTCACGTTTGATTTCGAGTTCGGAGGGAACGGCGTGATGGGCGGCCGCCCGCATCACACGCTCTGGGACCGCTGCATGGCAGTTGCCGGTGTGGAATACGGCTACTCTCTCCCGGTGTCGCGAAGAATCAATATCGACTTTACGATAGGCATAGGTTATATGGGTGGCCGCTATATGAAGTACCGCCCTGTCACCGGCGGATATGAATGGCTTTCAACCCATTCGCTCAACTGGTTTGGCCCGACCAAAGCCGAGGTTTCGCTGGTGTGGCTCATCGGCCGGGATAATTACAATAGAAAAAACTGATTGCTATGATAAAACGTCTCTCCTTATACATACTTATTGCTCTGCTCGGAATAGCTGCGACAGGTTGCCGCCACAAGGGATTTGAGATGGAAGAGGATGCTTCCCGACACCTCCGCGTGGTTTTTGACTGGCGCAAGGCGCCTGATGCCGATCCCGCCTCGATGGTGCTCTTTCTGTTCGAAAAAAACGGTGGTGCCCCTATCCGGTTTGTCTTCAGCGGACGCGACGGGGGCGAGATTTCAGTCCCTTACGGTCACTATGATGCCATCGCCATGAACGCCGACAATACCGACTGGGCGCTCCTGCGCAACACGGCCGCACGCGAGACGTTCGAGATCTATACCGACCGTGTCTCGGCGTTCTCCCTGCCAGCCCGTGCGGACGACGAAGAGGTGGAGCAACTGAAAAACACTCCGGGAATGTTGTGGACAGCATCAGACGGCACATTTTCCGTCATGCCCACCGACCCTGCTGATCTGACTATCACCCTTTATCCCGAGGAGGCTGTGTGCCACTACACCGTCGATGTCTATGACGTGGAAAACATAACGTCGCTTGAGGAGACATCTCTCATGGCCACATGCTCGGGGCTTGCCGAAGGGGATATTCCTTTCTCGAAAGCAGGCACAGATGTCCATGAGACGCTGCCGTTCGTGCTGACGGCCGACAAGAAGACCAACTCGCTCCACGGCGAATTCCTGACATTTGGCGAATCGCCCAACATCTATAAAAAGAATATCATCACAATCCATACTTTCTCGGGACCAACAATGGTCACGACACGTGCTGAGGCGGACACGACGGAACACAAAGTGAATGCCTACGACTTCGATGTAAGCAATCAGGCGCATCTCGCTTTAGATCCCCATCACGTCCACATCGTGATCCGCGGACTTCCGCTTCCGCGGACTGTTGTGGTGGGTTCGGGCGTGCGTCCCGACGTCGAGGACTGGATCACCGAGAATATTCCCCTAAGCATGTGATTTGACCGAAAAAATCCTTAAAATCCCTGAACATTCTTCCTTCCTTATACATTATAATATTAAAGAAAAAGAAATAAACGTTATGAAATCTTCTGCATTCCTTTTAGCATTTTCTGCGCTTCTGCTTGCCTCTTGTTCGCAAGATGAACCGGTGGCTGTCAACGACTCAAGCGCCATCAGTTTCCGGCCGGCTCTCGGTTCGCGTGCCACCGAGACCACCAATTCAAACCTTTCGAAGTTCTATGTTACGTCGTTCCTCGACGGCGATACAAAAAACGCTTCAGTATATTTCACCGATATCCAATTTGACAAGGGTAATGACGGATATTTCACCTCGGCAAAACCATACTACTGGCCCGGTGACAACTCTACTCTTGCATTCTATGCCTATTCACCCTCGCAGGACGAACTCGGTGCCGACATCACGATGACCGCAACCGATAAAAAACTCGAAAACTTCGCTGTGGCTGACTCTATTGCCGATCAGGTCGATTTCATAACCTCCTATGGCACCGGCAACCGTAAGGACAACGAGACCGCCGGACTCGAACTTACTTTCTCCCACCGCCTCTCGCAAGTCGAGGTCCGCGCAAAATCAGAGAACCCCAACTATACCGTCCAGGTAAGAGGTGTCCGCATCGGACGTCCGCAGTACATGGGAACTTTCGATTTCGCTACCAACGAGTGGACTCTCGACGACTGGCACGACACCGCTGTCTACACTTCGCAGTGTGACACTGTCACTCTTACGAAAAATGCCGTCTCGGTCATGGGCAACGCGGGCAACGCGATGCTGATGCCTCAGCAACTGGTCGCATGGGATTACAAGAATGATCCTGACAACGTGGCTCGTCAGGCTTACCTCTCCGTCTACATCCGCATCACCGATCCCGATGGCAGCCAGATCTATCCTTTCCCCCACGATACTTATAAGGATACCTTCACCGGTGCCGACCACCGCCAGTATGGATGGGCTTCAATTCCTATCGATACCAAGTGGGAACAGGGTAAGAAATATGTCTATACCCTCGATTTCACCCAGGGTGCCGGCGTAGTCGACCCTGACGATCCTACCCCCGGTGTTCCCGTCCTCGGCGATCCTATCAAGTTCAATGTCAACGTCCTCAACTGGGAGGAGGAAGACGAGCCTACCGCAATGCCTTTCAAATAACAATTAACGTCAGTTTCTGACGCAACCCTCTTCAT
>CAMWGM010000085.1 GCA_947173755.1 uncultured Muribaculaceae bacterium | reverse complement strand
GTCTCCCCTCCCTACTTCCTATAGGGAGCAGGGTCACGGCACTACGATACTACTACACTGCAAAGTTAATACCGGAAGAGGGGGTAAATGGTGCGATAATGATCCTTTGACAATGCGTAAAGCATAATGCCTGACGGGAGTGTCCAACTTTGTCCAACTGTCCAACTTTGTCCAACTGTCCAAACTTTGGACGCCTTGGACACTTTGGACAAGATTGGCTTCTATCAAACCGGAGATTCAAGTGTCCACAAGTGTCCACATGTCCACAAGTGCGGACAGTGCGGACAATGCGGACAGTGCGGACAATGCGGACAGTGCGGACAATGTGGACAGTGCGGACAACCTGTCTATTTGTCAAAAGGCCATCTGCCAACTTATACGACACAAAAAGAGCAGGCCTTCACAGGTCCGCTCTTTCACTCTATAAAAAGCGTATATAAGTAGGATGGTTGTCTTACCTGGATTCGAACCAAGACAGGCAGAACCAAAAACTGCAGTGCTACCATTACACCATAAGACAATCCGTATGCCCAAGGACGACAATCACTGTGCCCCTAAAGCAGCACAAAGTTACGCACAATTTTTGATTTCACAAAATTTCCCGTCGAAAAAATCATTTTAACTCCGTGATACACGCCACACGACGCGTGGACGCGGTGACGGCGTAATGGCGTGACGTCCTTATCCCTACGAGCCACACCAGACGGCCGCCGACGAAGAGAAGGGGCACTCTCCTGCGCTGCTCGGGGCTTAATTTGAGGTCGGAGAAGATATAACTGACGGGGCGTGAGCCTTTCATCCCGAACGGGGCGAGGCGGTCACCCTCGCGCCAACTCCTGAGGGTCCATAAAGCGTCGTGGGGGATGGCGTCGGGGTCGACATAGAGCGTGTCGCGTCTCGGAGGGGTCGATCTGAACTCCTCGGCGGTGATGGTGGTGACACTGAAACCTTTGAGCAGCCTCGGGTCGGCGACGGTCTGCTCCTCCACTTGCTCAGAGCCGGCAGACGCGCGGTCGATCACTCCCTGATGAAGCCTGAACTCGCCCTCGGGTGTCACGAACCCTCGTCCCGAGGCCTGCGCATCACCTTCGGAGAGAGGCGAGCGGATGATAGCGTCGGTCTGCGTGCGGTTGACCCCCAGCGGGCGCAATGCCTCGAAGAGCCCCACAGGTGCCGCGTCGGAATACTCGCTGATGAGTCGGCCGACATCGAGCGGAAGCCCCGGCAGACGGCTGCACGAGTGCCTGTAAAGCAGATAGTTGTCCCGAAGATGCCCGACCGAACTTCCGACAGCCTCCATTGCTCCGGGGAAGAGATTCTCCATGAAGGGGAGCAGGTCGTTACGGATACGGTTGCGACGGTAGTCCGACTCATTGTTGGTCGAGTCCTCCACCCACGTTTCTCCCCTCTGCGCGAGATAGGCCTCAATCTCCTGACGCTTAACCCGTAGCATCGGGCGCACCACCCGACCGTTGCGGGGCAACATACCCTTCAGTCCCGCTATCCCGCTCCCGCGGAGCAGGTTGAGGAAGAAGGTCTCGACATTGTCCTCGAAATGGTGACCTACGGCGACGGCCTCCGCCCCTGTCTCGCCGAGCAATTGCTTCCACCAGCCGTAACGGAGCGAACGACAGGCCATCTCGACCGACTCGCCCGTGGCCTCTCGTCGAGTCCCGACATCGAAGTGTTTCACCGACAAGGTCACTCCCAGCCGACGGCACAGATCCTCGCAGTAGCGCATGTCGCGGTCGCTCTCCTCACCGCGCAGGTGGAAGTTGCAGTGAGAGGCCACCACGTCGTAATCAGCCCTCAGTAGGGCCAAGAGGAGCGCCACAGAGTCGGCACCACCGCTCAGTCCGACCATCACTCTGCTGCCACGCTCCAGCCCGCAGTCGGAGAGTGCGGCTTCAAGCACCTTATGTTCGAAATCAGTCATCAGATGCAAATTTAGCAATTTTTTGACGGGAAATCGGCATATTTTCACTATTTTTGTCGCAAAACATCATCGCCATGAAACATCTCCTGCTTCTCATCCTATTGATTTTCAGTCTTTCCGCCACAGCCGTACCCCGCAAGGAGCATAGGGCATGGGTGGACACCCTGGTGGTCGCCTCGGCTCATCTCGACTCTCCCATGAAGGTGGTGGTCGCTCTCCCCGAAGGCTATCTTACCCCCGGAAACACACGCCGCTACCCTACCATCTACCTCCTCCACGGCTTCAAGGACGACTATCGCTACTATGCCGACCGTATGCCCCTCGACTCGGTGGCCACGGCCTATCAGTCAATCATCGTCTGCCCCGACGGGCGCGACTCGTGGTATTGGGACAGCCCCGTCGATCCCTCGATGCAGATGGAGTCCTTCCTCACGCAGGATCTCGTGCCGACCATCGACTCGCTGGCACGCACAATCCCCGATCCCCGCATGCGCGCCATCCACGGCCTGAGCATGGGCGGTCAGGGGGCTCTCCGCCTCGCCTTCCTCCATCCCGACATCTGGTATAACGCCGGTTCGATGAGCGGAGGGGTCGACATCACCCTTCCGAAGTTCCACAAGCAATGGCGCATGGAGGAGCGTCTCGGCAGTTTCGACGAAAATCCCCGCCGATGGGGCGAACACTCCGTGATGAGCCTCGTTCAAGGCCTCAAGCCGGGTCAGAATGACATCATCTTCTGCTGCGGCACCGACGATTTCTTCTTTGACGCCAACAACGCCCTCTCCAAGAACCTCAACGATCACCGCATCGGCCACACCTACTTCACCGCCCCGGGTCACCACAACTGGCAATACTGGCAGTCGGTGATCTACCCCGTCCTCGACCATTTCCGTGCATCGTTTGACCGCCACGGTGCCGAGATCGGCCAATGAAAGCGACACAAAACAAAATCAGCCCTCCGCGGGATCATTGACGATCCTCACCGGGGGGCTGAAATTTTTATATCGTTACCGAGATCAGCGGACGATCACTTTGGCAGTATAGCCGTCTACCTTGATGATGTAAAGGCCTGCCGCAAGCGCGGATGAAGGCGAAAGTTGACGGCCGGAGAGATCATAGACGGCGAGGGTCTCATAGTCACCATCGACGCTGATGCAGCGGTCGGCACCGACGGTGATCTGCGGGGCTGTCTTTTCGGCTTCGATATCAGTGATGGCGGTCTTGACATCCTTGCCGTAGAGGGCGAACGCACCTGCAGGAAGCGTCACGCCTGAGGCGGTGGCTGTGGGGGTCACACCCGCCGACGATGCGAGCAACTGATAGCCTGAGGCCGAGAGGTCGACTGTCGCGTTAGTGGCGGCATTACGGGGCGATGCCACGGTCAGAGTCTGGCTCACCTCGGGATTGACCATCAGATAGATTTCCCTGCCCTCGGCATCGGCGAGCGAGACGCTGCGGCCTGTCCATGTCGAGAGGCTCACGAGGGTCTTGGCCGAGGTGGTGAAAAGGGTCGGATTGGCTGCACGGAAGCGAAGCAGATCGGCATATGTGTCGTGGAGCGACTTGCGGTCGGGGTTGTCGAGATAACTCCACATCACCTTCTTGGGCGATGTGTCATTCCCACCGTCGGAGGCCTTTGTGGTCTGGTCGTCGGCAAGTTCCTCGAACTGCCATATCATGTGGGCACCGGGAGTGCAGAACATCTGTGCGGCGAGCGAGCCGAGGCGGCGGCATGTCATCTCCATATTGCCCTTGATGCCGGTGTTGCCATACATCTTCACTTTGTAGGCCACACGCTCCTCGTCGTGGCTCTCGGCATAACTTACGGTCGAGCCGGGGAGGCGGTTGTCGTCGAGCGGAGCATAGAAACGGTTGAGCGAGGCATTGTCCTTCCAGCCCATGGCATACTCACACGAATTGTAGTTGATGTTGGCCCAGTTGATCTCGCCGTCGGCAGCCATCTCGTTCTCCTCCTTGGCTCCCGCGAGGTTCTCGTTGATGAAATAGGCGTCGGGACGTGTCAGGCGCATATGGTCGTGCAGTGCCTTCATGCGCGCCACACGCGAGGCGTTATAAGCGTTTGTTCCGGCATCGGTAGGATTGCTCCACGTGTTGGTGGCGGCATTGTAGGTCGTACCGTAAGTATTGTTGTTGCCGAGGCCCTTCACGAGGTCGAAGCGGAAACCGTCCACCTTGTAAGCCTCCATCCAGTAGTCGAGTGCGTCATACCACTGCTGCTGCACGAGGGCGCAGTCCTGATTCCAGTCGTTGAGCACCGAATAGGCGTGGGGAGCCGAGCCGTTGTAGAACGGTGTGTTTTTTCTCGTGTATAAGCCATACCACGGGTGTGCGCCGTCGCTCTGGTTGAACACTATGTCGAGAATGACGGCCATTCCCCTTTCATGCGCGCCGTCGATCATGGCACGGTAGTCGTCGGGAGTGCCGTAAGCCTTGTCGGGGGCCATGTAGAAGTTGGTGTTGTAGCCCCACGAGTTGTTGCCATTGAATTCCATGATCGGGAGGAGTTCGATGGCGTTCACACCGAGCGCCTTGAGATAGTCGAGTTTCCCGATCACCCCTTTGACGGTTCCGTTGGCATTGGACTTACCTTCAGTACCGGTGAAGTCGCGGATCAGCAGTTCGTAGATGATAAGACGGTCCTGAGGCACGCCCTTGAAGTCGGCGACGTTCCAGTCATACTTGTCGATGGCCGAATTATACACGGCCAGGGGCACTGCGCTCACCTTTTTCGAAGGATAGGCGGGCAGATCGGGGAAAACCGACGAGGGGATGTAGGAGTCATTCCACGGATCGAGCACCAGATGTGCATAAGGGTCGCCCACGCGCTCCGTGCCGTCGACGAGGAAGTAATAGGGGTAATCCTTTCCGGCCTCGAGCCCGCTGACAGTCTGCCAGAAGTAACGCACACCGTCGAGATCCTGATAGTTCATGACACCCTGCTCGCTGAGCGAATAGTCGTTGTTCCAGCTGCCGATCATCACGACATTCTGCTTCTGCGGAGCCGCAAGGCAGAAGGTCACGCTCCCGTCCGTGTTGCTGACGGCTCCCATCTTCGGTTTGCCGCCCGGATAGGCTGCCTGCTTCGAAGCGGGGAAGCCCTGGGGGAAGATTTCTACGAACACGTCACCTCCCACGGCCGTCTTGCCCTCACGCGAGCCTGAGGCGTTGCGGAAAACGAAGCAGATTTTCTCGATCTTCTCCGAAGGGTCGGTCACGCCGTAGAATGTGCGGATCGAGGGGATGGTCAGAGTCCACTCCTCACCCCCTGCATAGGTGAGTTTATACTTGTCGTTGTTGTCGCCCCATGTCGTGGCATAACGCCAGTCGGAGGGAGAGGTCGACTTCGAGGTGATAAGGCCGGTGTGGGCATAGACAGGTGTCGAAGCCGTCGATCCGAGGAGTCCGCGGTTGCCTCCGTCGGCATGAAACGTGATGGTGATGTCGGCCGTGGTCTCGTTGACCATAGCCGGCTGGGTGGTGACAGTCTGCGCTGACGCGCCTGCGGCCGTCATCAGGACCAGAAGCGCCGTCACCAGGGCTGAAAAGGTTTTGATCATGGTGATGGGAAAGATGGGAAAGAAAAAATATGATATAAGATATGATATGCGTGGGCGGAGTGCCTGCACTCAGGCCACTCTCATGGGATCGTAACTGTCGGGATCGGCATTAGCCTCCACACCGTCTATGAAGGCCCGGAGGTTATCCCTGTAGCCGTCCAGGATGGAGCGGCGTGTAGCGGGCAGAAGTCCTGCCACGGGATGGATGCGCCCGTCGGCGAGCGACTGACGGTTTGCCTCGAAATTGCTCAGTATACGCTTGGCCTGACACAGGGCGTGGGCGTCGCGTCCGAGCCTGACGAGACTCATCAGATAAGGGAACACGATGGATGGATCGTGGGTGTCAAACGGCTCCTCGAGTTGATTGTGGATGCTGGTCTCGAAGAGATCCACCACCTTGCCATAGTTACCGATGGCATAATTGAGTTCGAAGATCAGACCACCCCAGATGTAGAACGACACATCGAGCACATGGGTGTTGACCACCGTGGCAGCAGCCTCATAACGGCCTGTGGAGAGCAGCATCCCGACCCATTCCACCACGGGATATGGATGAGCCATGCGTCCGTCGCTACCGAGTTCGGCCTCGGTTGCCGCGGAGATATACTGTGTCAGATATGTCCTTACATATGGCACGGCGACCTGTGGCTCGATGACGAGCAGCGTGTCGATCGCCAGTCTTGACGCGGGATAGGCCTCCAGATACTCTTTCAACGACTTTATGGCCTCGTCGCGTCTCCCGAGCAGAAGCAGCGAGTTAGCCACAATCGAGATGTCGGGGCCCTCGGAGAAGTCCGATTTGACCACAGGTGTCAGCAGATCCACCACGGTCTGATAGTCGCGCTCCATGTTGAATAGGGCGTAGGCTTTCACCCTCTTGGGCTGCAGCGAGTCAGGGTCGATGGCAAGCGCCATCTCGGCCGACTGAATCGCCGCCTCATAACGGTTGGCATTCCCCTGCGCCGTCGCCAGCCTCAGCCAGAAGTCGAGCGTGAACGGCTCCCTCATCGTCAGTTCCTCGAAGAGGGTGATGGCGGTCTCGAAGTCACGATCGACCTCGGCCGCGTCAGCCCATTGGTAGAGGAACGTCTGGGGATAGGAACTCCGCTCCATA
>CAMWGM010000084.1 GCA_947173755.1 uncultured Muribaculaceae bacterium | reverse complement strand
GCGAACACGACGTTAAGCTTATCATCATCGACTACCTTCAGCTCATGAATGCCTCGGGCATGAAATTCGGTTCGCGTGAACAGGAGGTATCCATGATCTCACGCTCGCTCAAACAACTTGCCAAGGAACTAAACATCCCCATCGTGGCGCTCTCGCAGTTGAACCGAAGCGTCGAAAGCCGAGGCGCCGACTCGAAAGACGGTAAACGACCCCAACTCTCCGACCTCCGTGAATCGGGAGCGATAGAGCAGGATGCCGATATCGTCTGCTTCATCCATCGACCCGAATACTACCTCCGCTCAGGTCAGGATGCCGCAGGAAATGATATACGAGGTTTGGCTGAATTCATCGTGGCCAAGCACCGTTCGGGTCGTGTGGATGATGTCAAGATGCGGTTCAAGTCGCGCTTTGCCCGTTTTGAGAACTGGGACGATGCCGACTCACAGATGGCGCAGGGCCAGCGCAGGTCGCGCCTCAATACTTCCGATCTCGAAGGCGACGAGGGAGGCTTTTCGATACCTTCGGCCACGTTTGCCGGTGGTACCGCAGATATTTCGGCTGCCACATCGGCTGCCGACGACACTCCGCCTCCATTCTGATCTCTTTTGTCAATCTGTTGATTATCAAAAGATATTCTTTTTGGCGACAAATTGTGAGTCAGAGTGTCTTTAGTAAATTTTTAAAAAATCTAAAAAAATTATGAATTGTCGGAAACATTTCCGATATTTGCGATGTTATTAAAGCAAAGGCGTCGGAGACCATGTGTCGACACCGGCGTCACTCAGAATCTTCAACATTCAAAAAAGGAATTATTTTAAACTATTGTTTTATGAAAAAAGCTTTATTTCTGATTGCAGTGTTGCTCGGTGGCACATCTGCATTCGCCCAGAATCTCGACAAGGCTGAAGCACGTGCCATGAAAGCCTTCCTCGCCGAAGCAGGCAATGCCCAGGCTCTTAAAGTTGACAATGTCAACAATCTCGCATCTATCGAAGGAGTAACTGTAGAAAACGGTCATATCACCGCCATCAACTGGAAAGACAAAAAGATCAAAGGTAATCTCGACCTCTCCGGCTTCAAGGCTCTCCGCTCAGTCGACGTTGCCCGCAACGAACTCACCGGCCTTTCAGTAGCCAACTGCCCCGCACTCGTCGACCTCAACGCTTCGCGCAACAAACTTGCCAACGTCAATCTCGCCGGCGCAGAGAAACTCGAAGATGTTTCACTCTACAAGAACCGTCTCACCGACATCGAACTCTCTTCGATGCCCTTCCTGAAGAAACTCAATGTCAGCAACAACCTCATGGTTGAATTCTCTGCTGCAAACAGTTTCAACCTCAAGACCCTCAACGTTCAGGGCAATCACCTCGAATCGCTCAACGTCACCGGCTGCCAGTCGCTCCAGAACCTCTATGCAGGCTACAATAAACTGACCGCCCTCAACCTCGACGGTGTAGTGGCTCTCCAGAACCTCAATATCGACGACAACAACATCTCTTCTTTCTATGTTCAGTCGCTTCCCTCTCTGGCCACTATCGTTTGCTCGGACAACAACATGCAGAGCATCTCTGTCAAGAACTGCCCCCAGCTTCTCGACCTCGTATGCTCTTACAACGACCTTACCACTCTCACCGTAGAAGGCTGCACCAACCTCCAGTATGTTGACTGCTGCTACAACGACCTCACCCAGCTCAACCTGTCCAACCAGACTTTCCTGCAGCGCGTGATCGCCAACAACAACCAGCTCACTTGGGTTAACGTCTCCTTCGACCAGGCTCTCGTCTACCTGAACCTCCGCTTCAACCAGATTACCACCCTCATCACCGACGCTTGCCCCAACCTCCGCATGGTGGCTGCTCAGTACAATCCCTAATCAGGATTTCACCCTTTGAGAGTGTGCTAATCTGAAAAAGCGAACCATACTTTCGCAAGATTCAGCTTAGTAACATAAAACAAGGGCTCCCCTGCCGACGTCGATGTCGGTGGGGGAGTTTCATTTGTCAATTTTCTGTCTATGAACCGGGAAAAAGAAATATACAAGGTCACTTTAGTCGGCAGCGCGGTCAATCTGTTTCTGACTGTATTCAAATTTTTGGCGGGCATATTGGGCCGAAGCGCCGCCATGACTGCCGATGCCGTCCATTCGCTTTCCGATCTGATCTCTGAGGCTGTCGTCATCGTATTTGTCAAAGTCGCTGCGCGACCTCAGGATGATGACCATGATTACGGACATGGAAAATATGAGACTCTGGCCACAATCATCGTCTCGCTTCTCCTGGCCGGAGCCGGAGTGTGGCTCATGTATGGCTCGGCCCGTGACATCATCGGTCATTTTTCCGGTAAGATCATCGAGCGGCCCACTTGGCTTGCACTGGCGGCTGCGCTGATATCCATTCTGCTCAAGGAAGGTCTCTATCACTGGACCATCCGACGTGAAAAGTCCATACACTCGCCTGCGCTCGTGGCAAACGCGTGGCATCACAGATCCGACTCACTGACTTCGATAGCAGCTGTGATCGGTATCAGCGGTGCGATGTTTTTCGGCCCGCAATGGCGTGTGCTCGACCCCGCTGCCGCATTCGTGGTCAGTTTCTTCATCATTCGTTCGGCTTACGTCATCTCACGTCCCGCCTTCGCCGAACTGCTCGAAAAATCTCTTCCGCCCGAGGAAAAGAAGGAGATCGAGAAGATCGTTCTCTCGACTCCCGGAGTGCTCACAATGCACCGTCTGCGCACACGTCACGTCGGTATGCGCCGCGCCATCGAGTGTCACATCCAACTCTCACCCACTATCTCGCTCAGGGAAGCCCACAGTATCGCTTCCGAGGTCGAGCATAGACTGAAGGACCGTTTCGGCTCCGACACCCATGTCGGTATTCACATGGAGCCCTATCAAGAGGGGTAAAAATCTTGGGAAGTCACTTGCACAAATCAACCAAATGCATTATCTTTGCGTTATAATAACAAAGCAAACTTATTTGCCGCATCAGAGACGATTGGGAAACTCTTCAATTTATTCTGAAATGCCGAGACAAGCTTAGCCGCCCAATGGCGGGCCTCATCCCCCTCTCGTAGTGGGGAGTTTTCAGCAACCGGAGGATTACAAAGGTCGGCGAGCACTCAAATCCTGTCACTCGGAGTTTCATCATCCTGCTCTGATGTGGCATTTTTTTGTATCCGAAACACGTTACAGAGGTGTCAAAATATTCCTTCTCCCCATATAACCACGGAGAAAACACTTTCTTTTCAAGAGTGCGTAATTGTGCGTTCTTCCGGACGCTTCTCGATCTGCTTGTCGCTTGTCTGCTCCTGATGCTGACAAGAGTCATCTTCCTTGTGTGCCACTGGCCGCTGTTCACCCATACCGGCGAATTCTTCCGGCTCGCTTTTATCGGCGGACTGAAATTCGATCTTGCCGCGCTCATGTATGGCAACGTGCTGTGGCTGCTCATGGCCTGGTTCCCACTGCGATCTAAGGAGAAATCCGGATGGTGGACCGCTCAGAAATGGGTCTATGTAGTGTGTAACTCTCTTTTGTTGCTCGCCAATCTCGCCGATACAGTCTTCTACACTTACCGCGGTCAGCGGTCAACAGCCGCCATTTTTTCTGAATTCGGTGGCGACAGCAATCTTATGGGTATCATTGGCATCGAGATCGTCCATAACTGGTATCTCGTGCTTGCCTTCATCCTGATGGTCTGGATTCTTTGGCGTTGCTATGTCCGACCCGTCAGCCGGCGCACAATCTCTCTGCATCCCCTATGGTATTATGCGGGCATGATTTTCGGAATGGCTTTCTGGACATTCCTGTTCATCACAGGAGTGAGGGGCTCCCTCCCGACACAGAACAACCGTCCGATGAGCGTAAGTTACGCCCACCGCTTCGCCGTCGCTCCCGCCGATGTGGCGGTGGTGCTCAACACCCCGTTTACTATGATCCGCACGATCGGTCACGGCATTCCCGCGATTCCCGACTATTTCAAGTCGGAGGAAGAATTGCGAAAAGTCTACCTGCCGATACATCAGCCTGCCGATAGCGCACTGCTCCGCGGGAGGAACGTGGTGATCCTTATCCTCGAGAGTTTCTCGCAGGAGTTTTCGGGAGCGCTTAATCCTGAGCGCGACGGGGGTGCTTATAAAGGTTACACCCCCTCGCTCGACTCAATAATATCGCGGAGTTTCCATGCCCGCGATATGTTCAGCAACTCGAGATTTTCCATCGATGCCATGCCGGCCATATTCGCGTCCACCCCATGCATGGAGCGGTCTTTTGTGACAACACCTTACTCCCAGAACCACATCTCGGCGCTCCCAGCATTGCTCGACAGCATGGGTTATTCCACTGCCTTTTTTCACGGTGCCGACAATGAATCACTTGGTCTGCAGGGTTTTGCCCGACATGCCGGATTTCATTCTTATTATGGTCTGACGGAATACTGCGCCGATCCCTCGACGGGCGGAATGGACGACTATGACGGCAGTTGGGGAATATGGGATGAAGAATTCCTGCAGTATTTCTGCCGCAACATCTCGAAAATGCCCGAGCCCTTCATGGCGGCAGTCTTCACGCTTTCCTCTCATCATCCTTTCGTAGTGCCTGACCGATATAAAGACCGCTTCCCTGAAAGCGAAGGTTTTCTCTCTACGTTGCGCTATGCCGATATGGCTCTCGGCAGGTTCTTCGAGACCGCCTCGGGTCAGCCATGGTTCGAAAATACTCTATTCGTCATTTCCGCCGACCATGTTTTTCTCGGCGAACCGGGCAAAGGATCCTATAACACTCCGCTCGGACAGGCCCGTATACCGATCCTTCTCTATGATCCTTCCGGAACTCTCCGGCCCGGGATCGGCACTCCAATGATGCAGCAGATCGATGTCATGCCGACACTCCTGTCGCTCCTGGGTTACGATAAACCCTATTTCGCTTTCGGACGCGACATTCTCTCGGGCGATCAGCCCTGGGCGTTCCGTTGGGTAGATGTCCCGATGCTCATGAAGGATTATCATGTGCTTCTTCTTAACACTGAAGATTGGAAGCCGTCGGGTTACTATAATTTCCGCGTAGATCCGGCTCTTTCTAACAATCTTGTCGACCGCTCCGAATCCCGGCGGGAGGACATGAACGCTATGCTCCGCGCCATTCTTCAGACCTACCGCACGTGCGAGGCTGCCGACAGTGTCAACGTCGGCTACACTCATCATTGATTTAACACTGTTGCACTAATTTAACCTCTTTTAGTGCTACGGCAGCGACCCAAACCCCCTTCCGATTGTTTTATATACAGAAAGCGGAATTAATCCCGCTCTCATTCAGGTTCTTATTTATAGTAGCCTGTGTGGATCCGAAGCAACATCCCTCGTCCTCATTGTTTGGTCGGGAGACCGGATAATGAGGCTCTCATAAATAAATAGTTGAAACGTGAGGGGAGGAGTTAAGTCGTAAAGTCGTCTTAACTCCTCCTTTCGCGTCGGTACATTTCAACATTTCCGTCATACCACCGCAATCAAAAAGGAGTTGTGCTTTCGGCACAACTCCTGATCATTCTATCTGAGGGTCGGTTTAATCCTTTTTCACTGACTTGAGATATTCGTCATGATATCCTCCGAGGATCTCACGGATCGCTTCGCCTATCTTGACGTAATCATCCTGAGTCAGATTGGCCAGTGAGGCTCGCACGCTCCATTCCGGCCCTGCGAAACCGCTTCCGTTGAGAAGTACGACAGAGGTCTCCTTTGCGAGACGCAGCACGATATCCAGAGGTTCATGATTTGCTTTGAGCCATTCGCAGAACTCTGCGCCATAAAATTTCTTTCCCCACACCATGATATCGATCTCCGAGTAGTAGCCCACACGGTCGGGATCCTTGACGAGAGTCAGACCTGCCGATTTCCAGAGCGACTCAAGACGTTTCTCAATCATATCCTGCATCTTCTGTTTGTAGGCGTTCTCTTTGTCAACGAGACACATCAGCGCGAACAATGCCATCTGTATCTGCTGCGGAGTGGAGAGGCCGGCTGTATGGTTGAGCGCGACCGAACGCGAATCGGCCACCAGTCGGTCGATGAATTTTATGCGGTCGGGATCAGGAGTTAGCGAGCGGTAGCGCCCGAAAAGATCCTTGCGCTGAATCTCAGGCTCGGCAGCGATGAGACGGTCATAAATATTATCTTTGGCAAGTGCGATCACAGCGAGTCGCCATCCGGTCGCTCCGAAATATTTCGAGAACGAGTAGACACACAGAGTGTTCTGCGGAAGTTCATACACGAGCGAACGGAAATCCTTGGCAAAGGTGCCGTAGACATCGTCAGTCACGATCATCAGGTTGGGATTGTCATGTTTCACGATATCCACAATCTTTTTCACGCATTCCTGGTCTAGTTTGTAGGAAGGCGGATTTGAGGGATTGACAAGACAGAGCAGTTTGACACCCGGATCGCGGAGTTTGTCAAGTTCCGAATCGGGATACTGCCATGTATGCAGACCATCTTTATCCATCTGCGATGCCGAGATGTTGATGACATCAAATTCATATCGGTCGAGTTCCGGAATTTCGAGATAAGGAGTGAAGATCGGGGTCATCAGCGCAATTCTGTCATTTTTATTGACGAGATGGTTGGCCTGAAGCGAATCGAAAATATAGCACATCGCAGCCGTTCCTCCTTCGGTGGCGAAGAGGTCATATTCCTTGCCGAGCCC
>CAMWGM010000083.1 GCA_947173755.1 uncultured Muribaculaceae bacterium | reverse complement strand
GAGGCACCCGCACTGTCAATATCGACCTCTGGAACTACTGGCATTTCGCATTCATCGGAGCAGTGGTCTATTTCGCTACTCTGACACTCGGTTGGGACTTCCCGCTCATGTGGGGATTCTTCGCCGCTATTGTGTGCTATGTGATCACGCTCGTAATCGCCGACGTCACCGCCAACCGTTTCCAGCACTTTTATAAGGATATGGAAGGTATCTCGATTCCCCAGCCCTTCTGCGCCGGGTTCATGCCTTTCGCATATGTGATCAACAAACTGCTTGACAAAATTCCCGGTATCGAGAAACTCGAGATCGATGCCGAAGGTCTGAAAAAGAAATTCGGCATTCTGGGTGAGCCTCTTTTTCTCGGTATTCTTGTCGGCGTGGCTATCGGTTGCCTCACATGCAAGACTTTCTCCGAGATAGTCGACCAGATTCCTTACATTCTCGGTCTCGGTATCAAGATGGGAGCCGTGATGGAACTTATTCCCCGCGTAACCGTCCTCTTTATCGAAGGTCTCAAACCTATTTCCGATGCAACACGTGAACTCATCGCCAGAAAATTCAAGGGTGCCGAGGGACTGAGCATCGGTATGAGCCCTGCTCTTGTCATCGGTCATCCCACGACACTGGTGGTTTCACTGCTCCTCATCCCCTGCACACTTCTGCTCGCAGTCGTTTTGCCGGGCAACAACTTCCTGCCGCTTGCATCGCTGGCCGGAATGTTTTACGTTTTCCCTCTCGTGCTTCCCTACACCAAGGGTAACGTGTTGAAGACATTTATTGTCGGTCTGGTGGTGATCATAATGGCTCTTTATCTCGTCACTTATCTCGCTCCTTACTTCACTCTGGCTGCACACGATGTCCATGCCCAGCGTCCCGACGATGCTGCGGTGGCTGTGCCGGCAGGTTTCCAGGCCGGTTCGCTCGACTTCGCCGGCTCGCCATTCTCGTTTGTTATCTTCTGGAGCATCAATACCTTCAAGTGGATCGGAGCCGCAGTACTGACCCTCGCGACAATCGCTATTGTATGGTGGAACAATCGCCGCATCAACCGCTCCGAGCGCGAATATCTTGCAAAACATTAATAGTAAACTGCCGCACTGCGCACACACTTCGGTGTGCAAAGGTAAAACAATAATAACTGTCTGATGAAAAAAATTCTTCTTACTGTCTCGCTGGCGCTGGCTTCACTTTCAGCCATGGCTCAGACCGAGTATACAATCATCCGCGCTTGTCATCCCGATGATGTCAAGAACTACGACACCACCCAACTCCGTTCGCATTTCATGATGCCGAAGGTGATGGAGGAGAATAAGTTCAATCTCACCTACACTCTCTATGACCGTCTGGTCTACGGTGGTGTGATCCCCGTCGGCAAGGAGATGGTGCTTGAGACTATCGATCCCCTCAAGGCAGAATATTTCCTCGAGCGTCGCGAACTCGGTGTCATCAACATCGGTGGCGACGGCATCGTCACTGTTGACGGAAAGGAATATGAACTCCATTTCAAGGATGCTCTCTATGTTGGCCGTGGCAAAAAGAATGTCACATTCCGTAGCAAGGATGATTCCAATCCCGCGAAATTCTATCTGAACTCGACACCTGCACATACCGCCTATAAGACTCAGTTGATCACCATCGACGGCCGTAAAGGCACGATCAAAGCAAATTCGTTTGCCGCCGGCAAGATGGAGGAGAGCAACGACCGCGTAATCAATCAGCTGATCGTGAACAATGTGCTCGAAGAGGGTCCCTGCCAGTTGCAGATGGGTCTTACCGAACTGATGCCCGGTTCGGTCTGGAACACTATGCCCGCAC
The DNA here is from genome assembly GCA_947173755.1 of uncultured Muribaculaceae bacterium. Lineage (GTDB taxonomy): Bacteria > Bacteroidota > Bacteroidia > Bacteroidales > Muribaculaceae > Duncaniella. The sequence continues at coordinate 5,076 of CAMWGM010000083.1, read as the reverse complement.
ATACCCATGACCGTCGCGTCGAAGCATATTTCTACTTCAATGTTCCGGAAGGCAACGCCGTTTGCCACTTCATGGGTCAGCCTCAGGAGACCCGCGTGGTATGGCTGCATAACGAGCAGGCAATCATCTCGCCCGAATGGTCGATCCACGCTGCCGCCGGAACATCAAACTATATGTTCATCTGGGGTATGGGTGGAGAAAATCTTGACTATGGAGACATGGACAAGGTGACTTATCTTCAGATGCGCTAAAAAACTCCTAGGAAAGTTTCATTTATGGTTGCAACCATAAAAAAGATACACCGTCACTCGGAGAATACAGCCGAACTGGTGATAGCCGATCCCGCTATCGCCCGTTCGGCCCGTGCGGGTCATTTCGTGATGATCCGTTTCAGCGAAGATCAGCCGCGCATCCCGTTCTCTATTGTCGATGCGTCGCCCGAGGATGGTACATTCACCATTATTATTCATAAAGGTGCCCGTCTGACTCATCTGATAAACTCGCTGGAAGTCGGAAGGGAACTTCCCAACCTGCTGGGTCCGCTCGGTCAGGCTTTCGAAGTGGCAAACTACGGCACAGTGCTTTGTATCGGTGACGGTGAGGGTTTCGTGCCTCTCCTTTCGGTGATGCATGCTCTCCGCGATGCGGGCTGTCGGGTGATCACCGTGCTTTCGGAGTTTTCGGAGCAGAACACCTGTCTTCAGCCTGACGCTTTGAAATGGAGCGACGATCTCTATCACTCGTCGAGCAAGGAGCGTGCCGCCGAACTGATCCGCGAGATCTCATCAAGGGAGAAAGTTGATATGGTGGTGATGACCGGTCCTTCCGATCTGATGCGTCTGCTCACAGAGACAGCGCGCTCACTCTCCATCCCCGCCCGATGCATACTGAACATGATCATGCTCGACGGCGTGGGCATCTGCGGCATCTGCCGAGTGATGGTAGGTGGTGAACGCAAACTGACTTGTATCGACGGGCCGACATTTGACGCCTATCAGGTGGATTTTACTCAACTTCTTAACCGTCAGCGCAATTTCGTATGAACGCATATCAGCATCCCGAAACAAATCCGCTGGTGAGCCGTGACACCCGCTGGCGTGAAGAACTGCGCGAACGCATGTCGACCCGCGAACGCACATCGCTGCCCCGCGTCGAAATGCCCGAAATCCCGAGCGAATACCGCGTCAAGTGTAACGACGAGGTAAATCAGGGTCTCTCGATCGAGCAGGCGGTGCTCGAGGCACGCCGTTGTCTCGACTGTCCCGATCCAGGCTGTATGAAAGGATGTCCGGTCGCTAATCATATCCCGGCATTCATCAAGAATGTCGAGCGCCGTCATTTTGCCGAGGCTCTGGAAGTACTCTCGCTAACGACGGTACTTCCGGCTGTCTGTGGTCGTGTATGCCCGCAGGAGAAACAGTGTGAGGCCGGGTGTATCTACAACAAAATGAAGAAGCCGCCGGTAGCGATCGGCAATCTCGAGCGATTCGTCGCTGACTTCAATCGCGAAGTGTCACGTCAGGAGGGCTACGGTCCGGTTGTCCCCACCGTTTCAAAGATCGCTTCTCCCTTCTTCGGAGGTATCCGTATCGCCGTGATCGGTTCCGGACCTTCAGGACTCGCGTTTGCCGGCGATATGGCGAAACGAGGCTACGACGTAACGGTATTCGAGGCCCTCGACCGACTCGGAGGAGTGCTTAAATACGGTATCCCCGAATTCTGCCTCCCGAAAGATGTGGTCAATGCCGAGATTGCCCGTGTGGCTGAACTTGGAGTCAAATTTGTCAAGAACACATGTGTCGGTATCACCATGGGATTTGACGAACTGCAGGAGCAGGGTTTCAAAGGCATTTTCATCGCTACCGGAGCGGGCAAACCCCGTTTCATGGGAATACCGGGAGAAAATCTTCCCGGAGTAATGACCGCCAATGAATATCTGATCCGATATAACGCAAAAAATACCGATGATATCTACGGGCAGAACGTGATGACGCTCCGCAGAAAGCGGGTGGCTGTGATCGGTGCGGGAAACACCGCAATGGACGCCGTAAGGGCCGCTCTGCGACTCGGGGCTGAAAAGGCGATGATAGTCTACCGTCGATCCGCATCAGAGATGCCGGCACGAGAGGAGGAAGTGCGCCATGCCCGCGAGGAGGGTGTCGAATTCCTCACGCTACATAATCCCGTGGAATATCTGGCCGATGAAAACGGCACATTGTGCGCCATGCGTCTGCAGCGGATGGAACTCGGCGAGCCTGATGAATCGGGAAGACGTTCGCCGATAGAAATCCCGGGCGCCGTCGAGACCGTCGATGTCGATCTGGTGGTGGTTTGCGTGGGATATCTGCCCAATCCGCCTGAACAGTTGCCTGACCAGTTGCGCTCACGTCAGGGAAAAATCAAGGTGGACGACGAGTCGGGCAAATCCTCACGTCCGTCCATCTATGCCGGCGGCGACATCGTCAGAGGCGCCGCGACGGTCATACTCGCCATGGGCGACGGCCGCAGAGCCGCCAAAGCCATGAGCGAGGCCTTCGAAGAGATCATCTCAAACACCACGCTGGGCTGACCCCGGCAAAACAGAAAAATCAATAGAATCACTAACCTATATCTATCCTAAAAACCTTCACTGTTATGAAAGTTGTTACCTTAGGCGAAATCATGCTCCGCCTTTCTCCCGCCGGTTGCAAACGCTTCCTCGAAGTTGATGCTTTTGACGTCATCTGGGGTGGTGGCGAAGCCAATGTCGCTGTTTCCTGTGCAAACTACGGCCTCGACGCTTACTTCGTGAGCAAACTTCCCAAGCATGAGATCGGCCAGGCAGCCCTCAACGCACTCCGTCGTTACGGTGTGAAGACCGACTTCGTCGCCCGTGGCGGCGACCGCGTAGGTATCTACTACTGCGAGACCGGTGCTTCGATGCGTCCCTCAAAAGTTATCTATGACCGCGCCAAATCAGCCATCGCTGAGGCTGATCCCGCAGACTTCGACTTCGATGCCATCATGGAAGGTGCCGACTGGTTCCACTGGAGCGGCATCACTCCCGCCATCTCAGACAAGGCAGCCGAACTCACCCGTCTCGCCTGCGAGGCAGCAAAGCGTCACGGTGTGACTGTGTCTGTCGACCTCAACTTCCGCAAGAAACTCTGGACATCTGCCAAGGCTCAGTCGATCATGCGTCCTCTCATGCAGTATGTGGACGTCTGCATCGGCAACGAGGAAGATGCAGAACTCTGCCTCGGCTTCAAGCCTGACGCTGACGTAGAAGGCGGCGAGACCAACGCTGAAGGCTACAAGGGCATCTTCGAGGCTATGGCCAAGGAATTCGGCTTCAAGTATGTTGCTTCGACTCTCCGCGAGTCGTTCTCGGCTACTCACAATGGCTGGAAGGCAATGATCTATGACGGCAAGGAGTTCTACGAAAGCAAGCGTTACGACATCAATCCTATCATCGACCGCGTCGGCGGCGGCGACTCTTTCTCGGGCGGTCTTATCTATGGCCTCCTCACCATGCCTACCCAGGGTGAGGCTCTCGAGTTTGCAGTGGCAGCTTCCGCTCTCAAGCAGACAATTCCCGGCGACTTCAACCTCGTCACTGTCGACGAAGTGAAGGCTCTTGCCGGTGGTAGCGCCAACGGTCGCGTTCAGCGCTAATCGACTTCTTCTTTCAGATTTTTCGGGAGCCCGTTTCCATCATCATGGAGCGGGCTCATTCGTTTTTTATGAAGTGCGTGAGCTTGAAAAAGGGTATGATCATCTCTTGTCTGCAGGTCGTAATGAGAGAGTGAGTTCTTTCTGCAAAGGAAAACTTTTCAAAATCAAGATAATTTCTTACCTTTGCGATTGGAAAATTGCTTTCAGAACCGTGTTTCTACTGTATTTAGGGAATAATTTTCACCTATCTGTTAGCAATTCTGTAACTTTGTGGCAAATTTTCTCACTTTTATTCATTACGCATGCTACGTTTCTCAATTTCTCTTTTTTCTTTTCTGATATCGCTGGTGACGCTCAACGCGAGAACCATCGAAGGGATGGTTTTATCGGCCACTGACTCGACAGCCGTGGTAGGAGCCGAATGCCGTCTTCTGTCTGACGGCAAACAGATCAGTTCAGCAGCGACAGGTGAGAACGGAAATTTTTCATTGGTGACCGATGTGAAATCGGGATTGAATCTCGAAGTATCGTCGACAGGTTTTTCATCGACGATCATCATTATCGAGGCCGGTTCAAAAAATCTGAATATCGGAGCCATTTATCTCGACGAAGGTGTCAAGTTGAATGAGGTGAGTGTCACGGCCAATCCGGTGTTACATCAGAAAGGACGCACGATAGTCTATCCTTCGGCTTCCGAAGTCAGGGCTTCCTCGACATCTATCAGTCTGTTCCAGAAACTTCCGCTGCCGGGCGTCGAGGCTAATCCGATCAACCGCTCTCTTTCGGTGGACGGAGGGTCACCTGTCATCCTCATCAACGGTGTCCCTTCGACGATGGACGATGTGAACGCTCTTCAGCCTAAGGATATTGAGAAGATAGAGTATTCACGTTTTACTCCGGCGCGCTATGCCGACTCAGGTAAAACGGGTTTTATCAATATCACGCTGAAAAAACGCAATGACGGAGGTCAGATTTATGCGTGGGGGAGAAGTGCCGTCAACACTGCGTTTGTCGATGCCCAGATCCAGGCATCCTATCACCAGGGGGCGTCGCAGTTCTCGCTGCTCTATTCCCCCTCATGGCGAAACTATCAGAAGGTGTATGACAATACCACCGAGAGTTATATCGGCGATGATTTCAAGGTCGATCTTGAAGAGCACGACCGAAATCCGTTCAATTACAATTATCACCAGATGAGGTTGAAATATGATTTCACTCCGAGTGCCAAAACATTGTTCTCGGCTACTTTCTATGCCACTCCCAACTATAGCAAGAGCCGCAAGATTGCCGAAACCAAAGACTCCGAACTGGGAGAATACAGGAATGACAATCTGAACACGAGCACCAGTTTCACTCCGTCGCTCGACCTTTTCCTGCGGCAGGATTTCAACGATAAAAATTCGCTGGAGGTTCAGGTTGTGG
>CAMWGM010000082.1 GCA_947173755.1 uncultured Muribaculaceae bacterium | reverse complement strand
GCACCTGCCTCGATGTGAGCCTGAGCCTTTTCCTTGGTGAGGAAGAGACCGGTGGACTCAACTACATATTCAGCACCGACAGCGCCCCAACCGATTTCAGCGGGGTTCTTGCAAGCGGTGACGCGGATGGGCTTGCCATTGACGATGAGGAGGCTCTTCTCGAGATCGTAGTCAACGGTGCCGTCGAAGTGACCGTGCATGGTGTCATACTTGAGCATGTAAGCCATGTAGTCAACGGGGAGGAGGTCGTTGATAGCAACGACTTCGATGTCGTCACGCTTGGTGGAAGCGCGGAAAACGAACCGGCCGATACGGCCAAATCCATTAATACCTACTTTTGTCATAGTTGATTTGAATAATTGGGTTTTAGTTTTGATGATTCCTATTGGAGTGACAGGCAGAAGAGGGGTGTGCCTTTTCACTCCACAAAATTACAAAAAATAATTTTATTCCTATGCGATAATGATGTTTTTATTTGTGAAAAAGAGAGGAGCGTGTATAAAAAAAATAAAATGTGGCCGGAAGTTAGGCGGTAATAAAGATTTTTATTACCTTTGTCGCCGGATGGCCGGGGGCTCATGGCCGGCGGTACAACCAACCATAATTATTTCCTCATCTTTATCCCCCTCAAATTTCCAATGGCATTTTTCAAGGAATTTAAAGAATTCGCCATGCGCGGCAACGTGATCGACATGGCAGTCGGTGTTGTAATCGGCGCAGCCTTCGGCAAAATCATCTCGTCGCTCGTCGACGACATCATCATGCCTATCGTCGGTGTGGCAACCGGCGGCATGAACTTCACCGATTACAAGTGGGTGATCCAGCAGGCAGTGGTCGACGGCACCACTCAGGAGATCCTCAAACCTGAAGTGACAATGAACTGGGGTTCGTGGATCCAGACCATCGTCGATTTCCTCATCGTGGCATTCTGTATCTTCGTCGCCATCCAGGCCATCAACAAGATGCGTCGCAAAGAGGAGGCTGCTCCCGAGCCTGAAGCCGCACCCTAACCTACGAAGGAGGAAGTTCTTCTCACTGAGATCCGCGACCTTCTCAAGAAGGAAGTTGACGCCAAATAAATTCAAGACTATCCCAAATCCATTATAATTCAACTATCATCCCCATGGCCTCATTCTCTGTGACAGAGCGTGGGGCCAACTTCTTTTCTATTCGGCACCCTGTGGCGCAAGGTCAGTCAATCCTGATCTCAGCCTCGGCCATCTCGTCATAGGCTTCCCACCCGGGATCGTTCTCTGCCGAGATCTCAAGGGGCAGCAGGGGCATCGCCGAGAGGGCTTCGTTGAGTTTACGCCCGAATATATGGGTGGATGTGGTGTAGAACACCCAGTCTCTGCGGCCGTCGCCTGTGAAGACGCCGGTCAGGACGGCGACGGGGTCCTTTCGGAACGCGGTCTGGAGAGCCTCCTGCACCTGTTCCATAAGTTCGGAAGTAGCCGCGTCAGGCATTCCGTCAGCTTCCCCGGAGTAAGGCCAGCCGACCTCGATTCTGATTTTATATCGGGGATTTGATCGGAATTTCTCGATGTCCTTACGTCCGGTCACCATTATGAGCCGACCCGATTCGCTCTCGGCCGGTGCTGTCCACCATGTTCCAAATTCTGTTGTCATAAGCAGGTTTCAATCTGATTTTTCCACAAAATTAGGTAACTTTCTTGATAAATCGGCCAAAATGCCCTAATTTTGCATATTCTTTAGAAAACATTTTTCAATTATGCTCGACTATATAGTCTGGAATGCCGATCCGGTGTGGTTTCACATAGGTCCTCTGGCCGTACGCTGGTACAGTCTCGCCTTTCTGGTGGGATTTCTGGTGGGCTATGAGATAGAGTCGCGCATCTACCGTCACGAAGGAGCGCCTGAGCGCTGGCTGTCGATACTCCTGCTCTGGACAATGGCCGGCACGATCATCGGCGCACGTCTCGGCCATGTCTTCTTCTATGAATGGGATCTTTACAGCCAGCATCCAATCGAGATCCTTTATGTCTGGCACGGTGGTCTTGCCAGTCATGGCGGAACCATAGGCATAATCATCGGTGTGATTCTCTATTCGATCATCACCACCAAGCGCTCCCCCCTGTGGACGTTCGACCGTCTCGTAATCCCGATCGCTCTCGTCGGAGGTCTGATCAGACTCGGAAATCTGGCTAACTCGGAGATTTTCGGACATGCCACCACTCTTCCGTGGGGATTTATGTTCGTCAGGTCGCGCGAATGGCATGAACTCTATCAGGGACTTGCCTGTCACCCGACACAGATCTACGAGGCGCTTTGCTATTTCGGTCTCTTCGCGCTCCTGATGTGGATGTACTGGAAAAAGAACGCCGAGGAGCGGCCGGGGCTCATCTTCGGAGTGTTCTTCATCGGTATATTCCTGCCCCGTTTCCTGATAGAATTCATCAAGAATCCCCAGGTGGAATTCGAAGAGTCGATGACCCTCAACATGGGCCAATGGCTGTCGATCCCCTTTATTATAATAGGTATAGCCTTAGTGGTCTATGCCATGAAGCGACCCAGACAGCATCTGAAGTTTCCAAACCGCTTCGCCCCCGAACCAAAGAAATAACCACACCCCCTCCACTCATTCGAAATGATAGAGAAAATCAATAGCCTGATGGCTGAAATAGCCAATGCGTCGGCGCCCGACCTGAAGGGTGTCGAGGAATTGCGCATCAAATATCTTAGTAAAAAAGGTGAGATTTCGGCACTGATGCAGGAATTCCGCACAGTGGCAGCAGATCAGAAGCGCGAACTGGGCCAACGTCTGAACGAACTCAAAAACCTGGCGACCGATCGCATCAACGCCCTTCGCGAACAACTCGAAAACGCACCTTCGGCCTCGGAACTGTCCGCTGATCTGAGCCGCACCGCCGCTCCCCTCCCCCTCGGCGCGCGACACCCGCTCTCGCTTGTCAGAGACGAGATAGTCTCGATCTTCTCGCGACTCGGTTTCACGATTGCCGAAGGTCCCGAGATCGAGGATGACTGGCACGTATTCTCGTCGCTCAACTTTGCCGACGATCATCCTGCCCGTGACATGCAGGACACATTCTTTATCCAGAGAAATCCCGATATATTGCTGCGCACACATACCTCGTCGGTGCAGAGCCGCGTGATGGAGACCTCGCGTCCTCCGATCCGCATCATCTGCCCGGGACGTGTCTACCGCAACGAGGCCATCTCGGCCCGCGCCCACTGTTTCTTCCACCAGGTGGAGGCTCTCTATGTGGATGAAAATGTCAGTTATGCCGACCTGCGTCAGACGCTCCTCTACTTCGCACGCGAGATGTTCGGAGCCGACACGAAGATCCGTCTGCGTCCCTCCTACTTCCCCTTTACCGAACCGTCAGCAGAAATGGACATCTCCTGCAACATCTGCGGCGGTAAAGGATGTGCGTTCTGCAAGCATACAGGATGGGTTGAGATTCTCGGCTGCGGAATGGTCGACCCCAATGTGCTTGAGGCATGCGGCATCGACTCGAAGAAATATTCCGGTTTCGCCCTCGGCATGGGTGTCGAGCGTATCACAAACCTGAAATATCGAGTCAAAGACCTGCGTATGTTCTCGGAAAACGACCGCAGGTTCCTGAACCAGTTCCAGGCCGCTCATTAAAAAGCCTTTCAATCGTCTCACGAGGGTGTGCCCCGTCATCACGGAGGGGCATGCCCTCGAATTTCACTGACACTATGACTCTATCGCAACGCTATCAGGCAATACTCGCCCGTTTTGAGGAGGAAATGCCGGATGCACAGACTGAGCTGCGCTTCGAAACGCCTTTCCAACTGCTCGTCGCCGTGATACTCTCGGCCCAGTGCACCGACAAACGGGTCAATATGGTGACACCCCCACTCTTCGCTGCTTTTCCAACCCCCGAAGCACTCGCCGCCGCCGAAAGCGACGAAGTGTTCGAGTATGTCCGTTCGGTCTCCTACCCCAACAACAAGACGCGCTCACTGATCGGCATGGCGCGCAAACTTGTGGAGGAATTCGGTTCGGAGGTGCCGTCGACAATAGACGAACTGCTGACCATCCCGGGCGTAGGGCGCAAGACGGCCAACGTGATACTCTCGGTGGTTTATGATCGTGCGGCTATGGCCGTCGATACACATGTGTTCAGGGTCAGTCACCGTCTCGGGCTGGTCCCCACGACCGCCACCACCCCCCTTGCGGTCGAGAGGCGACTCGTGCGCCATATTCCTGAGGATAAGATCGGACGCGCGCACCACTGGCTGATACTCCACGGCCGCTACATCTGCAAAGCGAGGCGACCGGAATGTGAGGTCTGCTTCCTCACCGATCTCTGTCCCTACTATAAGACACAGTCAGCACAAAGATGATTCTACCCTTCCCCACCACCTTCATCTTCATCATCGAGGTTTTAGGCACGCTCGCCTTCGCCATAAGCGGCATACGTCTGGCCGCCAGAAAACATTTCGACTGGTTCGGGGCCTACACGATAGGTATCGTGACGGCTATCGGCGGCGGAACCATACGCGATCTGCTGCTCGACGCGCCGGTGTTCTGGATGCAGAACTGGTCTTATCTGGCAGTGACGGCACTTGGTTTTGTGATCGTGCTGTGCCTGCGGAGAGTGCTGACCTCATCGTCGAAAACGCTTTACATGTTCGATGCCATCGGCCTGGCCCTTTTCGTCATCACCGGAATCCAGAAGAGTCTTGTGTTCGGTTATCCAATGTGGGTTGCTATAATCATGGGCATGGTGACCGGCTCGTTCGGAGGTGTGCTCCGCGATGTTCTCATCAATGAGGAACCGCTCTTTTTCCGCACCGACATATATGCCACAGCCTGCATCGCGGGAGGCATAATCTATTGGATGGTGCTCAGTTTCGGTGGATCTGCGGTGCTTGCGCAGGTGCTGTGCGCGGCCACTATCCTCCTGCTCCGCTGGGGCACACTGCGCTACGGATGGCATCTGCCGGTGATGCACGAACCTCTGCCGCAATCGGATGACACCGGATCAACTGATGCTTGACCAGTCGAAAACCCTCGATGTCATAAGGGCCAGTTGACGCGGGAGTATCTGATTGGCCGGGGCCGAGAGCTGAGGATCGGCATCGAGTATTTCGTCGGCCATATCGCGTGCAGCCTGTATGATTTCGCCGTCGGTGGCGAGATTGGCAACCTTGAGATCGAAAGGCATTCCGCTCTGCATAGTTCCTTCGATGTCGCCCGGACCGCGGAGTTTCATATCGGCTTCGGCAATGACAAATCCGTCGGTTGTGGAGGTCATGAGTTCGAGACGCGTGCGGGTATCCTTTGAAATCTTGTGTTTCGACATGAGGATGCAATAACTCTGCTCTCCCCCTCGCCCCACGCGGCCACGCAACTGATGAAGTTGCGACAGGCCGAAACGCTCGGCGTTCTCGATCATCATCGTCGTTGCGTTAGGCACATTCACACCCACTTCTATCACCGTTGTCGCCACCATTATGCGCGCCTCGCCTGATGCGAAGAGGTTCATCTGGAAATCTTTCTCCTCGGGCCGCATGCGTCCGTGAACGAAGGCCACACGATAGTCGCGGAACGTCTCGCAGATATTCTCATATCCCTCTTCGAGCGACTTGAGATCGAGTTTTTCATTCTCGGAAATCAACGGATAGACTATGTAGACCTGACGGCCCTTACGTAACTGCCTGCCGATGCCCTGAAGGGTGGCGAAGCGCTGCTCCTCGTAGCGCAGGAGAGTCACCACAGGTTTCCGGCCCGGGGGGAGTTCGTCGATGATACTGACGTCAAGATCGCCGTAAACGGTCATGGCGAGTGTGCGCGGAATCGGGGTGGCGGTCATCACAAGCACATGAGGCAGACGGGTGTTCTTGCGCCATAGGCGAGCACGCTGAGCCACACCGAAGCGGTGTTGCTCGTCGATGACGATGAAGCCGAGATTTCTGAACTGCACGACATCCTCAAGGACGGCGTGAGTCCCGATCAGGATGTGGAGCGATCCGTCGAGCAACTGCGCATGGATCTCCTCGCGGGCCTTGCGCCGGGTGGACCCGGTGAGAAGTCTGACATTGATCCCCATCGGTGCCACCAGTTTCGATATGGTTTCGTAATGCTGTGTAGCGAGGATTTCCGTAGGAGCCATCAGACACGCCTGCGTACCGTTGTCGAGAGCGATAAGCATTGTCAGCAGAGCGACGAGCGTCTTGCCGCTGCCGACATCCCCCTGAAGAAGACGGTTCATCTGACGTCCGGTGGCCATGTCGGCACGTATTTCCTTGATGACTCTTTTCTGCGCTCCGGTGAGCGGAAAGGGGAGAAACTGGGAGTAGAAAGTATTGAAGAAATGACCGATGCGGCTGAAAACGAAGCCTTCGGTGAGACTTTTCCGACGTCGGGCGAAACGCTGGATGTCGAGTTGAAGATAAAACAGTTCCTCAAACTTCAGACGTCGCCGGGCCTGCTCGAGTTGCGCGGCCGACTGAGGATTGTGCATTATCGCGACAGCCTCACGCAGTCCCAACAGTTTGTGCCGTTCTATGATATACTGCGGGAGGGTTTCATCGAGATATTGATGAGTGGAGAGGATTTCCGCGGCAGCCAGTGCAAAGGTGCGTGATGTGAAGCCCGAATTGCGCAGTTGCTCGGTGAGCGGATAGACACCCCGCATCCCTCCCTTCTGAACCAGCATCGACGACGGCTGGTCGATCTCGGGATGGACCATGCTCCATCGGCCGGTGAACTCTGTGGGTTTGCCGAAAATGACATATTCGGTTCCGGTGGCAAGATGCTCACGCATCTGCCGGATGCGCTGAAACCATACCACCTCCATCGTGGCCGAGCCGTCGGAAAACAGGCCGACAAGCCGAGTCTTCGCCCCCTCGCCCTGCACTGTGAACGACACAAACAC
>CAMWGM010000081.1 GCA_947173755.1 uncultured Muribaculaceae bacterium | reverse complement strand
TCCCGTCGTAGGTCGCACGGGTCTTCTGGTTGAATTCAACGCTCTCTGGTATAACGCGCTCGTCTTCGCATCGAAACTCGTCGAAGGCACTCCCGATGCAGAGCGCTACAACGCAATGGCGGAAAAGATGGCTCCTGTCTTCGTCAGCACTTTCCTCAACGATTACGGTTACCTCTACGACTTCGTCAACGGAACATACGCCGACCCGTCGGTGCGTCCCAACATGGCGATCGCCATCGGTCTCGACTACTCACCGCTCGACCGCCGTCAGCGCAAGAAAGTGCTCGATATGGTGACACGCGAACTCCTCACCCCGAAGGGTCTGCGCACACTTTCGCCGAAGAGTTACGGATATCGTCCGCACTATCTCGGTTCGCCTGAAGACCGCGAGATGGCTCTGCACAATGGCCCTGCACGTCCCTGGCTTATCGGTTTCTACGCCGATGCCTATCTGAAAGTGTTCGGAATGAGCGGCGTAAGTTACATCGACCGTATGCTCATCGGCTTTGAGGATGAGATGGTTCAGGGTTGCATCGGATCGCTCTCGCAACTCTATGACGCCAACCCGCCTTACATAGGCCGCGGCGCTATCTCCCACGTCACCAATGTGGCCGAAGTGCTCCGCACACTGACCACCCTTAAGAAATTCATAATGGATTAACCCTCCCTCAACACCTATTAAAAACAGAGAATGAAAGCACTAATGTACGGGTGGGAATTTCCCCCTCACATCCTCGGCGGTCTCGGTACTGCCAGCTACGGTCTCACTAAAGGTATGTGGGAGTGTGGCGACATGGATATCACTTTCGTCATTCCAAAACCGTTCGGCGACGAAGAGAAACACTTCGCCCGGATCATCGGTATGTCACAGGTCCCTGTCTGCTGGCGCGACGTCTCGAGAGAATACCTCCAGGAGCGCATCGGTAACGTCATGGATCCGGATCTCTACTACCGGCTGCGCGACCATATCTATGCCGATTTCAATTACATGCGTACCAACGACCTCGGATGCATCGAATTTTCGGGCCGTTATCCCGACAACCTCGTCGAGGAGATCAACAACTACTCGATCTGCGCAGGCGTCGTTGCACGCACCATCGACTACGATATCATCCACTCGCACGACTGGCTCACCTATCCCGCAGGTATCCACTCCAAGCAGGTGTCAGGCAAACCGCTCGTGATCCACGTTCACGCGACAGAATTCGACCGTTCGCGAGGCAAACCCAATCCCACTGTGTTCGCCATCGAGAAGGACGGTATGAACAATGCCGACCACATCATCTGTGTGTCCAACCTCACCCGGGACACCGTTATCCATAACTATGGTATCGATCCGGCAAAGGTGACTACAGTCCACAACGCCGTGACACCCCTGACGCCCGAGCAACTCAATGTTCCCGAGCATAAGAGCAAGGACAAAGTGGTGACGTTCCTCGGACGTATCACGATGCAGAAGGGTCCCGAATACTTTGTCGAAGCGGCAGCAAAAGTGCTCAAGAACAATCCCAACGTCCGTTTCGTCATGGCCGGATCAGGCGACATGATGAACAAGATGATCATGCTTGCAGCAGAGCGCGGCATTGCCGATCGCTTCCACTTCCCCGGTTTCCAGCGTGGATCGCAAGTGTATGAGATGCTTAAGGCATCAGATGTCTACGTTATGCCCTCGGTGTCTGAACCTTTCGGCATCTCGCCCCTCGAGGCAATGCAGATGGGTGTTCCTTCGATCATTTCCAAGCAGAGCGGATGTGCCGAGATCCTCGACAACGTCATCAAGACCGACTACTGGGATATCGACGCTATGGCTGACGCCATCAACTCGATCGTGACCTATCCGGCAATGTACAACCAGCTTCGCGAGGATGGTCTGGCCGAAGTAAACCAGATCACCTGGGACAAGGCCGGACGGAAAGTGATCGATATCTACAACAAGGTGCTCGGTCGCTGACCACTGGGTGCCACATAAATCCATTTTTCAAAAAATACTCCTTTTGACATAATATGAAAGCCATCTGCTTCTATTTTCAGATCCATCAGCCGTTCCGTCTCAAACGCTATCGCTTCTTCGATATCGGCAACGACCACTACTACTATGACGATTTCGCCAACGACGATATAATCGAGCGTATCGCTACGCGCTCGTACATCCCCGCCGCTCAGTCGCTCCTCAAGATGATCGAGGAGTCGGAAGGTAAATTCAAGTGCGCCCTCTCAATCACAGGCAGCGCCCTCGAGCAGTTTGAACAGTATGTCCCCGACATGATCGATCTGCTCAAGAAACTTGCCACCACAGGTTGCGTGGAATTCCTTTCGGAGACCTACGCTCACTCTCTCGCATCGCTCGCCGATCCCGAGGAGTTCATCAGCCAGGTCGAGGCTCACAAAGCAAAAATCAAGGAACTTTTCGGTCAGGAGCCCAAGGTGATCCGCAACACTGAACTCATCTACTCCGACGAAATCGCCCCTCTGATCGGTTCGATGGGTTACAAGGGCATCATCACTGAAGGAGCCAAGCATATTCTCGGTTGGAAATCTCCCAACTATGTCTATGCAGCCGCAACCGCTCCCGATGTGAAACTGTTGCTCAAGAATGACAAGTTCTCCGACGATCTCTCGGAGCGTTTCTCAAACACCACATGGGATGAGTATCCCCTCACGGCCGACAAATATATCAACTGGATCGCTTCGACTCCCGCCGAGGAGCAGATCGTCAACCTCTTCATGAATCTTGAAGTGTTTGGCGACTTCCAGCCCCGTGAGACCGGCATCTTCCAGTTCCTTGAGGCTCTCCCCCGCTTCGCCGCAGAGAAGGGCATCGAGTTTATCACTCCCGCCGAGGCTGTCGCCAAACTCAAGGCTGTCGATACACTTTCAGTTCCCTTCCCCATGTCCTGGTCTGACGAAGAGCGCGACGTCTCAGCATGGCTCGGCAACAAACTCCAGAAGGAAGCGTTCGAAAAACTCTATTCAGTCAGCGAGCGCGTGCGTCTCTGCGACAACCGTCTTCTCAAGCAGGATTGGGACCGTCTGCAGGCTGCCGACCACTTCTTCTATATGTCGACAAAAACTTCTCACGCATTCTCTCCCTATGAGACTCCGTTTGAGGCATTCACAAACTACATGAATGTTCTTGCCGATTTCATCGTGCGTGTCGAAGAACAGTATCCCATGAGTATCGACAATGAGGAACTTTCATCGCTCCTCACCACAATCCGTAATCAGGAGCGTGAGATCGAGACCCTCAACAAGGAGGCCGAATCGATGAGAAAGAACATCGAGCATTTCAATGAAGAGCATCTCCTCCGAGAGAAACAGGCAGAGGCAGAAGCCGCTGAAAAGGCTCCCAAAGTAGCCAAGGCCCCCAAAGCAGCGAAACCGAAAGCCGAGAAGGCTCCGAAAGAGAAGAAGGCTCCGGCCAAGAAGGCTGCCGCTAAAAAGGAGAAATAATCCGTTCTCTTTCTTCAAAATCTGATAATCCCGGGAGACTGTTCCGCCATCGGCACAGTCTCCCTTATGTTTTTCGGGAAATTTGCACTAACTTTGCATTTTGATCCGTTGGCCATAACCACGGAATCCTCTAATCTCATTTCCTTATCAATGTTCCATTCCACCGAGTTCTATGTGATATGCCTGATGGCAGCAGCAGCCATCGTGGCATTGATGTCACGTCGGGAGTCAGCAAGTCCAGTGCGTCAGTATCTGCTGGCCGGAGTGTTGTCGCAGACAGACTCTTATCAACCGGAGATTGACTTTTTCTGTTGCGAGGATGGCTCGGTGGTACTCCGCCGAAGGGGATTGCGCGGTGTCACTCTTTCGTCGGCAGTCAGTCTTGCGGTGGAAGTAAAAGGGTTCGACATCACTATCTACGAGCGACATGCCCCTGCGCGTTCCGAGTCTGAGCAGGTCGATACAGCCTCGTTCATCCTCGACTTCCTTGCCAACGAGCGTTACTTTATCCGCTATGTAACTCCGCTCACACCTTATGAGTCGGAAAAAATTGCTACTCTGACTTTGCACAACCGTCCCGACATGACGGTGACGTGTGCTCTGATATGAAACAGTTGCGCCACCATCCGACCCTGATTGTCGGACAGCGGCGCCTTTTAGAGTTGTCGGGACAGCAATATTACTTCACTGTTTCAGCCTCGGGAGCGATCAGTTTATAACCCTTGCCGTGGATATTGATGATCTCGATCGAGGGATCCTCCTTAAGATGTTTGCGGAGTTTGGTGATATAGACATCCATCGAACGGGCGTTGAAGTAGTTGTCGTCGATCCAAATGGTCTTGAGCGCGAAGTTACGCTCGAGAATCTCGTTGACATGGGCACAGAGCAACGAAAGGAGTTCACTTTCCTTGGTTGTAAGTTTGGTGACCTTGTCGCCTATGATGAGCACCTGCTTCTGAGTGTCAAAAGTAAATTTGCCGATCTTATACATTGTGACCTCTTTGCCTTTCTTGCCTTTGACGCGACGGAGGATAGCCTCAATACGGAACACAAGTTCCTCCATCGAGAAAGGTTTGGTAAGATAGTCGTCTGCTCCGATCTTAAATCCTTCGAGGATATCCTCTTTCATGGATTTGGCAGTAAGGAAAATGATAGGAGTTTCGGCATTGACTGTACGAATTTCCTGAGCGAGCGCGAAGCCATCCTTTTTCGGCATCATCACGTCGAGCACACAGAGATCATACTTACCTTTGAGAAAAGCCTTGTAGCCACTGTCGCCGTCAGGGTAGAGATCGGCGTTGAAGCCCTTGGCCTGAAGATATTCGCGAGTGAGCATGCCGAGATTTTCATCATCCTCGCAAAGAAGTATTCTGAGTCGTTCTTCCATAATAAAAAATTGAGTTATCTTAAATAATTATTTGTTATCTCTTTTGTTTGCCGTCAGGAATTGCCGGCAAGTTTAAGTCGGATGTTGAAGCATGAGCCTTCACCCGGAGTGCTGTCTACCGAAATCTCACCGTCCATGTCGGTAAGAATCTTCTTCACATAGGCCAGTCCGAGACCGAAGCCTTTGACATCATGGCGGTTGCCGGTCGAGACACGATAGAACTTCTCGAAGATTTTCTTGAGATCCTCCTTGCGCATTCCGATGCCGTTGTCGCTGATAGAAATCTCGAGGCGATTGTCGGAGATATCGCGGGTCACGATCTTGAGCAGCAGCGGTTCCTCCTCGCGCCGATATTTGACAGCATTGTCGAGGAGATTATAGATCACGTTGGTGAAGTGCATTTCGTCGACATTGACATTGGCTTCCTCGGCATCGAGGAAGGCCTCAATGCGGCCGCCGTATTTCTCGACCTTGAGTTTGAAAGTCGAGGCAATATTGGCTATCAGAATATTGGCGTCGACTTCCTGCAGGCGGAGAGTCGCCTTCTGACGATCGAACATCGACATCTGAAGCACCTTTTCCACCTGGAAGCGCAACCGCTTGGTCTCGTCGTTGATAACACCGGAAATGTGGGTGAGCATCGTAGGACTCTTAAGCACCGAACCGTCGTTGAGCATCTGGGCAGCCAGCGAAATCGTTGAGATAGGTGTCTTGAACTCGTGAGTCATATTATTGATGAAGTCGTTCTTCATCTCGGTGAGCCTCTTCTGGCGGAACGCAAGTATGATCGTAAAGACGAATGTCAACAACAGGATAAGAGTGAAGGCAAACGACGGAATCATAAACTTCACCGACTCGAGTATATATTTACTCTTGGTCGGGAAATAGACCTTTAGATAATACATCTTGTTCTTCGGGTCATTGGGGAACAGAGTCTGCACAAACATCTCTCTGTTCTCGGCAGGAGTGGGTGCGAAATCAGCCGAATGGTACATGCGGGCACCGGCGCGGTTGACTACCGCCCAGCGGAACGGCAGATCGAGTCCGTTGTTCTGGAGTTCGGAACGGAGATAGTTCTCGATATCAGCCGAATCAGCACGCTCGGTTATCGGACGGGAAGAAGATTGATTGATGATGGATAGTATCACCTCATCAAGCAGACCTTTCTGATATAGATATTTTCCTCTCATCACCTCACGCAAAGAGCGCGAGAGGTTTCGTCGGTCGGTGTTGGAGTTGAATGTCAGGTCGAAATCTCCGCCTGTAGCGGTGCGTACCTTGTAATTGAAACCTACAGTTCCGTCGCGGTTGGTGCGAGGATAGAACTGGGTCTCCATCGAAGCGATATCTTCTTCGAGAAAATGGCGTGTCTCGTCCTGCTCGAGCCGTGTGGTGACGGCATAGAGCGAACGTTTCACGCCCTCGGCAAACTGATCGTCGCGCATACGTTTGAGATTACTCATATACGTGATCTGTATATAAAGTAACCCCATGAACGTCAGGGCCATGATGATTGTAAGCAGCCAGATTGTTGATTTTTTCATTTTCTCGAAATCACGGTTTGAAGTGGCAGTTGACTGCCACACCTATCCTTTTAACACTTCAGATGGGATTTTGTTGTGAAATTTATATAAAATAGATAAATTTTTAATTTTCACGACCCGCCTTTTCTTTTAACACAAAACGTAAAAATTAACATAAAAGTGTGAAGCCGGCAATTATTTTTCTCCCATTCCTATGATGGCTCAAAAAAATATGCTAACTTTGTGTGACTTATATGGCTAAAACGATCGACAAAATCACCGGTTTTTTCTCACTGCTGGCCTCCTCGGCAAAGAGCATCGGGAAAATGGCACTCCTTTCGCGGCGTCCCACAATCAGTTGTCGGGAGTCGATAGACCGTCCGCTTATCATTATGGGAAACGGTCCGTCGCTGGCCGAAGTCATAAAGTCGGAGGCTATCCTGAAAAACGACACTATGGCAGTTAACTTTGCCGCGAACGCCCCCGAATATACCTCACTCGCACCTGATTTTTATCTTCTCGCCGATCCTCATTTCGAGGCAGGACTCTCATCAGA
>CAMWGM010000080.1 GCA_947173755.1 uncultured Muribaculaceae bacterium | reverse complement strand
GATAAACCCGCGGGGGGGAGCGGACCCCGCGGGTTTATCTATTCAAATTTAGGGAATAATTTTGAAATCCGGAAAAAAATGGCCATATTTGCAGAAACATCAAACCAAGACTTATGACATTCGCATCTGATGCTTTCAAAATTTTTGCCGACACTACCGCGGCCTATCATCTGACCGATGATGTCGATGCCGTTCCCTCGAATCCTTATGCGGAGGGAAGTGTGGAGTACACTCTTTTCCAGAAGAACTGGATCGATGCCGTGCAGTGGCATCTCGAAGATATAATACGTGATCCGAATATCGATCCTGTCGAGGCACTGGCCCTGAAGCGGCGCATCGACCGCTCGAATCAGGACCGCACTGATATGGTGGAGGAGATCGACACATATTTCCGCGAGAAGTATGCCGACGTGGTTCCGGCTCCGGACGCTACCATCAACACTGAGAGTCCGGCATGGGCGATCGACCGTCTGTCGATCCTCGCGCTGAAGATCTATCACATGCGTGCCGAGGTGGAGCGCCTCGATGCTTCGGCTGAGCACAAGGCGAAGTGTGAGGCGAAACTTCAGATACTTCTCGAACAGCAGAAGGACCTCACCGAGGCGATCGACTGTCTGCTTGACGACATCGCTGCGGGAAGGAAGTATATGAAGGTCTACCGGCAGATGAAGATGTATAATGACCCGGCTACAAATCCGGTGCTTTACAAAAAGTAATGCCCGAAATTGGCGAAAATTCCCTTACTGACATACGGACGCTGATTTTTATTCGATTCTCAGAGGGTTAAATATGATATAATCGTCTGAATATTAATAAAATAAGGTTAAAATTATTGTTTCCGGTTTTCTCTCAGAAAAATTTTTGGGAGAATAATCGGAAATTTTTGCTATCTTTGTGTTATGAAAACCCGTATAGAATGGATAGTCGACGGCGACACGCCGATGCCTGAATTGCCGTTGGGCAGGCTGGCGGACTGGATCGAGACAGTGGCTTCGCGTCACGACCGGCTTGTAGGTCCGCTCAACTACATTTTCTGTGGCGACGAGAAAATCATCGAGGTCAACCGTCAGTTTCTCTCGCACGACTATTACACGGACATCATTACTTTCGACTATACCAGCGGACGTCGCATCGCGGGCGATATGTTCATCTCGCTCGACACAGTGGCCAGCAACGCCGAGCAACTGGGTGTGAGTTATGATCAGGAACTTAAGCGTGTCATAATCCACGGTGTGCTCCATCTCTGCGGGATTAACGACAAGGGGCCGGGCGAACGCGCCATCATGGAGGCTGCCGAGGATGAGGCTCTCGCCATACTTAATAACGAATTTGTTTAACCTTTTCTATGGTGAAAAGAAATTCAATATGGCGAACAACTTCAAATTGCTGACGATATGAAATTTTCCTATGATGTGATTGTCATCGGTGCGGGTCATGCCGGATGTGAGGCTGCGCATGCTGCGGCGCGTCTCGGTGTGTCGACTCTGCTGATCACTATCGACATGAACAAGATAGCGCAGATGAGTTGCAATCCTGCCGTGGGCGGAATAGCAAAGGGGCAGATCGTGAGAGAGATTGATGCTCTCGGAGGCATGATGGGTGTGGTGACCGATCAGTCGGCCATTCAGTTCAGGATGCTCAACCGCTCGAAAGGGCCGGCTGTATGGAGCCCGCGTGCTCAGTCAGACCGCATGGCTTTTTCAAGAATCTGGCGTGAGGTGCTCGAACATACGCAGGGCCTTTCCATGTGGCAGGACTCTGTGACGGAGATCCTGATAGAGGATGGAAAGGCCAGGGGTGTGCGCACGGCTCTCGGAGTGACTTTCGAAGCGAAATGTGTTGTGCTTACCGCGGGAACTTTTCTCGGAGGACTGATGCATATCGGCCCGGTGAAGATCGAGGGAGGTCGTGTGGCGGAACCTGCGTCTCATGGAGTGACGGAGCAATTGGCGGCTTATGGATTCAGAACTGACCGCATGAAAACGGGGACTCCCGTGAGAATTGACGGTCGGTCGGTCAACTGGGACCTCACCACTCTTCAGGAGGGGGATGATGATTTTCATAAGTTTTCATTTCTCCCGTCCGTGCATAGGATCATGCGTCAACGTCCGTGCCATACCGTTTATACGAACGAGCATACTCACGAGATCCTACGAAAGGGATTGCCTGAGTCGCCGCTTTACAACGGCCAGATTCAGAGTATCGGTCCGCGCTATTGCCCGAGCATCGAGACGAAGATTGTCACTTTCGCCGATAAGACCGAGCACCAACTTTTTCTGGAGCCGGAGGGTGAGTTGACTACGGAGTATTATCTCAACGGTTTTTCTTCTTCTCTTCCTATAAATATCCAGATAGAGGCATTGGAGTCGATACCGGCTCTTAAGGATGTGCAGATATTCCGACCGGGTTATGCGATTGAATATGATTTTTTCGATCCGACTCAGTTGCTTCACACTTTAGAGACAAAATTGGTGGAGGGTCTTTATTTTGCAGGTCAGGTGAACGGTACGACCGGCTATGAGGAGGCTGCGGGCCAAGGATTGGTTGCAGGAGTCAATGCTGCTCTGAAGGTGAAAGGTGAGATACCGTTCACTCTTGCGCGTGACGAAGCATATATCGGAGTTCTTATTGACGATCTTGTCACCAAAGGTGTCGACGAACCTTACCGAATGTTCACCTCCCGTGCCGAATACCGTATTCTCCTCCGTCAGGATGACGCCGATATGCGACTCACTCCGAAAGGTCATGCCATCGGTCTTGCTGCCGATGTTCGTTATGAAGCGATGCTTTCAAAGCGTCGTCAGCGTGACGCACTGATTGAATTCATCGACAATTATCATGTTAAGGCAGCTCAGGTCGAGGAGTTTCTCATATCAGTCGGAGAACCTCCGCTAAAACAGGGGGTGAGACTGCGCGACCTTCTTTTGCGTCCCGCTCTCTCTATCGAAAAATTGCGCGCTGTTATCCCTGCGTTAAATGATTTCATTGAGAGTGATATCGAGGAGCGGAGAAGAGAAGAAATAATTGAGTGTGCCGAAATACTTGTAAAGTATCAGGGATATATAGAGCGCGAGCGACAGAATGCGGATAAACTTACGCGCCTCGATGAACTCAAATTGAAAGGAAAGATTGATTATGAATCAGTCAAAGCACTTTCGACGGAAGCCCGGCAGAAACTCACCCGCATTGACCCTGAGACGATAGGGCAGGCGTCGCGAATCCCGGGTATATCTCCCGCAGATATCAATATACTTCTCCTTTTGTTGGGCCGATGAAAATTGTTCCACGTGGAACAATCAGGTGTCTATACTGACGGAATTGTTATCCGGGGAAATGTTTCACGTGAAACATTAGTTAAGCAGAAATTATCAATCATATCTCATAAACACTATGGAATATTTAAAGAAACATATTCGCGATGTCTATGACTTCCCGAAGAAAGGGATCGTGTTCAAGGATCTCACAACACTTTTCAAGGAGCCGCGCGGACTTCATATCATCGGATGGGATCTGTCCCAACTTTATCGCGACAAAGGTATCACGAAGGTAGTTGGCATAGAGAGCCGCGGTTTTATCGGGGGTTCGATCCTCGCCTTCGAACTTGGTGCGGGTTTTGTGCCGGTGCGCAAACCTGGAAAACTTCCTGCCGACACGATCAAGATGTCATATGACAAGGAATATGGAACCGACACGATCGAGATCCATCGCGACGCGATAACAGAAGATGACATCGTAGTGATCCACGACGATGTGCTTGCAACCGGCGGAACTATGGCTGCAGCCTACGATCTCGTCAAATCGATGAAGCCGAAGAAAATCTACATCAACTTCATTATTGAACTGACCGCACTCAACGGTCGCGCGGCACTTCCGGCCGATGCCGAAGTGACTTCGCTGATCAGTTTCTGATCTCCGGAAATCCCACCGGACAAAACCATCTCTCCTCAAAACATGCCTAAACATAAAAAAAGCGCAGCCCTTCAGGAAAAAATTGCCATATTGCCGGATACCCCCGGAGTCTACATGTATTTCGACTCCGAGGGAACAGTGATATATGTAGGCAAAGCGAAAAACCTCAAGCGAAGGGTAAGCAGTTATTTCAACCGCACGCACGATGTGCTCCGCACCAACCTTCTGGTGAGAGCGATCGCCGACATGAAATATATCGTGGTTCCGACCGAGCAGGATGCACTCAACCTGGAGGCATCGATGATCAAGGAATACCAGCCGCGATATAACGTGTTGCTTAAGGATGATAAATCCTATCCGTGGATCGTGGTCACCAACGAGCCGTTTCCGAGAGTCTTCATGACACGCACGAAGGTAAAGGACGGCTCGAAGTATTACGGACCATATACCGATATGGCGTCGGCGCGCGCGACACTCGACCTGCTCAGACGCATCTTCGAACTCCGTTCATGCCGGCATGCCATCACCCCCGAATGGGTGGAGGCAGGGAAAGGGCGGCTTTGTCTCGATTTCCATCTTCACCGTTGCAAGGGTTGCTGCGTAGGAAAGATCACCCGCGAGGAGTATCTGGCGGATATCGAGAAAGTGCGACAGATACTGCGCGGCGATACATCGGAACTGCTCACATATCTGCGCGGACAGATGGAGATACTATCGTCGCAATTACGTTTCGAGCAGGCCCAGGTGCTGAAGGAACAGTATGATCTCATCAAGCGCTATCAGGCGAAGAGCGTCATAGTCTCGCAGACTATCGAGGATATCGATGTGTTCGGAATAGATGATGACGGAGAGGGTGATGTGTTCATCAACTATATGCATGTGCGGCGCGGCGCGGTGGTGAAGAGCATAACGCTGGAATACAAACGCCGTCTTGAAGAGGAGAAAGCGCAGCTTCTCGGGTATGCCATCAACGAAGTTTCCACCCAACTCGGAATCGGTTTCAGCGAGATCGTGGTGAGAGAAATCCCTGACACGGAGATGCCGGAAATTACGTTTACGATTCCCAAAAGAGGTGATAAAGCCAAACTCCTCGAGGTGTCGGAACGTAACGCCCGACAGAACCGCATCGACAAGATCAAGACGCTCGAGCGTCACGATCCGGAGGCGAAGACGACACGCGTGCTCAAGCGCATACAGAGCGACTTTCATCTCAGCGAATTGCCCCGACATATCGAGTGTTTCGACAACTCCAATATCCAAGGGTCGAATCCGGTGGCGTCGTGCGTGGTGTTCAAAGATGCACGACCCTCCAAGAAGGATTACCGACACTTCAATATCAAGACCGTAGTCGGACCCGATGATTTCGCATCGATGAAAGAGGTTCTGACACGCCGTTACACACGTCTTGTCAATGAGGATGAACCGTTGCCGCAACTGATAGTGGTGGATGGCGGAAAGGGTCAGTTGTCAGCAGCCGTCGAGGCCCTCGACGAAATGGGCCTGAGAGGAAAAATCGCTGTGGTCGGTATTGCGAAACGTCTTGAGGAAATCTACTTTCCGGGAGACTCCTTCCCATTGTTCATCGACAAAAAAAGCGAGACACTGAGGGTGGTTCAGGCGCTTCGTGACGAGGCTCACCGTTTCGGAATAACCCACCACAGGAACCAGCGTTCGAAGTCGCAGGCTGTCTCGGCACTCGATGCCATCAAGGGGATCGGTCCAAAGTCACGAACAGCGCTTCTGCAGGTATTCAAGAGCGTAAAAAGAATAAAAGAAGCAGATCTTGATGCCATAGCAGAGGTGGTCGGACCGGCCAAAGCCTCGATGGTCTATAATGCCCTTCGCGACGAGACCGAGGCGAGAATTACAACTTCAGACGACTGAGAATCTCGGCCGCCGTGCGACGGATGTCGCGTTTCTCATCGGCAGTCTCAAGAATGCTTTTGATCTCGATCAGAGCAAGACACAGTGCGCCAAAAGAAGTCAAGAAAGGAAAAGGAGGAACCGGTGCTTTGTCGGCGAGAATTAGCATGGAGATGACGATCATAAGGTCGACTGCGGAGAGTCCGAAAAGAGTGAGATAGTAGCGAGACAGTTTGTCGACCGTACGCCTCAGACCGAAGGAAGTACAGGGTGTTCCTTTGCTACGCGATTTTCTGATGCCGGAGATGAGATCGGCAATGACGCAGAAGAGCACCGATCCGTAGTCGCAAGCTACAAGCAGGAGAACAGGCAAAAGTTTTTCTTTCATAGATGAGGGTTGGTTAAGATGGGAATGAGGTGCAAAGTTACTATCGCCGGGGTGCGGAAATGGTGCGATAATGATCCTTATTACAATTCATAATTCACAGTTGTGCTAAGAATGGAGAGGGGGAATTGTTAATTTATAATAAGGGTAAGGGAGTTAAGCGTAAAAATTGCTAAATTTGCATTCCAAACCTCTAAAGCACCATCAGGAAGGTAAATATGGAAGAAAACTGTTGTTGCCCGCGTTATGTCGACCGTCATGGAAGCGGTTGCCTTAAATATGACGCTCTGAAAGATTTTTTCGGCCGGGAGGAATTGATTCCCCTCTGGATCGCCGATATGGATTTTGCGGTCGCACCTGAGATCGTGAAGGCTTTAAGCCGTCGACTGGAGCACCCTGTCTACGGTTATTCGGCTGTTCCTGATTCTTACTGGGATAGTATTATCGGGTGGCTTGAGCATCGTCATAACTGGAGAGTGAAGCGCGAACAACTTGCCCATGTAGGTGGCATTGTGAGGGGTATTGGTTTGATAATCAATTACTTTACTTCAAAAGGTGACAAAATTCTCATCCAGCCGCCGGTCTATCATCCTTTCCGCAGACTTATCGAGGAGAATGAGCGTGTGTGTGTCACAAATCCTCTTATCGTGGAAAATGGCCGCCTTGAAATGGATCTCGAGGATCTTGAGGCAAAGATGGAGGCTGTCTCTTATACACGACTCCGAGCCCACGAGACCGCTCTACATCTCGTATGCCGTCTTCTGCTTGAAAAAA
>CAMWGM010000079.1 GCA_947173755.1 uncultured Muribaculaceae bacterium | reverse complement strand
GCCGAAATGGAGGGAGAGCCCGCGCTTGCCCGCCAGTTCCGCGAACTTCAGGCGGCTGATGTCGCCGCCATCCTCGTCGATCTTGACTCTCCTGCTCATCCTTTCATCCGTCAACGTTTCATCTGACCCTCAAATAGTTTTTCCAAAAGAAAAGGTTCTTTTTCCCGGAGAAAAAAGGGCGGTTATTTTAACCGCCCTTTCAACCGGAAAATCCGATCCATAAAATTGTTGCTTTCGCAAGCGAAGTGTTTCTTTGTGGGGAAACTACCCATATTTCGTATCGCAAAGGTACAGAATTTTCCTGAATTTTCTCGACTTTTCCTGACTTTATCGTTGCTTTTTCGAGTGGCAACCTCATGGCGCAATTCACAATAAAACCGCAAACAACAATCCTCAAATGAGAAAAATCAACAAAATCATCATCCATTCCACTGCGACGCCCGCCGGGCGGCATGTCTCTGTGGCCGAGATCAACGCCTGGCATCTCGCCAAGGGGTATGACGGCATAGGTTATCACTTCGTGGTCCTTCTCGATGGCACCGTCTGTCCGGGGCGTCCGGTCGAGAAGGTCGGGGCTCACTGCTACGGGCATAATTCCGACTCGGTAGGTGTGGTCTATGTGGGAGGAGTGGCTCCTGACGGTAAGACACCGCTCGACACACGGACGCCTGCCCAAAAACAGGCTTTGCGGCTGACTGTGTCCGACCTGAAGTCACGGTTCCCCGCTGCGCGGGTCTATGCCCATCGTGACCTCAGGCCGACGGCCTGTCCGTCTTTCGACATTTCCGACCTTTGAAACAGTCGGGAGCGATCGGTTTTTTACCGGCCGCTCCCGATTGTTTTTGTTTATAAATTTATATAAGCCAACGTCGCCCCGCCTTTTTTCCGAGTGGAAATACAGGCGGGGCGACGCGAAAGCCGCAGAGCTGATTAAAGTTTAGAGCGCGAGGAGTTTCTCTATCTGTGCCTTGAGAGCCGCTTTAGGCTGTGCGCCGGCCAGACGGAGTTCCGGGATCTGTTTGCCGTCCTTGAAGAAGAGGATCGTGGGGATCGACATGATGCGATACTCGGTGGTGAGGTCATTCTCCTCCTCGATGTTATATTTTCCCACGGCAACCGTATCCTTGAATTCTTCGGCGAGTTCTTCTACGACAGGAGCCATGCGCATGCAAGGGCCACACCATGTGGCCCAGAAGTCTATCACCACGGGTTTTCCTGTGGCGATGATTTCTTTCACGTTTTCGTCAGTAAATGTCATGATGGGATGTTTTTAATTATAATACTCAAAAATTAGTGATATATTGTGCAGGCCAAACAATTAATTGTCTACATTGAGAATTTCCTCCTCGGTCTCGCTGATCTCTACCTCCGGGTCGATCGGACGACCGTTGATTTCGGCATGAATTTTCTCTTCTTTCAGCCAGTTGACAAGACTGCGGTTGATCGCTATCCGGCGCCCTGACGACATCACGACCGAGCGGTTGATGGTAGGGTCGAACAGGCGCAGCGACAGTTCGCCGGCATTTTTTTCGGCTTCGGCCGCCTTGATCTGGTCGTTGAGCATGTTGCAGAGATGCGGGGGGATCGAATCGGTGGAGAGATCGATCACCATCCTGTAGCCCATCTTCCCTCTGGCGTCCTCGAGCAGCGTGATATTTCTGATGTTGAAGCGGAGTTCCGAGTTGGCGAAGCGGCGTTCGTAACGTCCGGTGATGAGCACGGGGGTGCCGGCTACGCCATAGCGCTGGAAATCGATGAATGTCTGGCCGAAGAGCATCAGTTCTGTCGAACCCGAGTAGTCTTCCACCTTCATCCGTCCGTAATGGCCACCGTTTTTCGCGGGATGCGATTCGAAGTGTGCCACCATTCCGCCGAAGGTCACCGTTGCGCCCTCCACCGGCTCGAGGTCGGAAAACTGCTTGATGGTGACATCGGTGCCGAAATTGAGTTCCATGTAATAAGGATCGAGAGGGTTGGCGGAAAGATACATGCCGACGAGTTCACGCTCGCGTTCCAGTATCTCGGCCGCCACCCAGGGCTCGGCGGGCACCACCGGGGGGCGTCCTCCTATTCTCACGTCCGAATCGTCGCCGAAAAGCGACATGGCGGTCGACTGCGCTTCCTTCTGGAATGCCTGGCCATAACGGACGAGTGTCTCCGAGAATACTTCGCCGCGGGCGTTCTCCTTCAGGAAGTCTTCTCGCTTGATACCTTCGAATGTGTCGAAGGCTCCGGCAAACACGAGATTTTCGAGCGTGCGGCGGTTGATGCTCGTCGAGGGTACACGCTCGATGAAGTCGTAGATGTTTTCGAAAGGCCCGTTCTTGTCGCGTTCGGCAATGATGGCTCTGACCACTCCCTCGCCGACACCCTTGATGGCCGCCAGTCCGAAGCGGATCGCCCCCTCGCGGTTCACACCGAATTCGACGAAACTTTCATTGACGTCGGGTCCGAGAACGGGGATGCGCATCTTCTTGCATTCGTCCATGAAGCCGGTGAGTTTCGTGATGTCCGAACGGTTGCGCGTCAGGATGGCTGCCATATACTCGGGCGGATAGTTGGCCTTGAGATAGGCGGTCTGGAATGCTACCCATGAGTAGCATGTGGCGTGGCTCTTGTTGAACGCATACGAGGCGAATTTCTCCCAGTCGGCCCAGATCTTCTCGAGCACCTTCGGGTCGTGCCCGTTGGCCTGACCTCCCGACAGGAACAGCCCCTTGAGTTCCATCATCTTGTCGATGAGTTTCTTACCCATTGCCTTGCGGAGTGAGTCGCTCTGTCCGCGGGTAAACCCGGCCAGAAGTCTCGACAGGAGCATCACCTGCTCCTGATAGACGGTGACGCCGTAGGTGTCCTTGAGATATTTCTCCATGATGGGAATATCGTAGACTATCGGGCTGCGTCCGTGCTTGCGGGCGATGAACTCGGGAATGTAGTCCATAGGGCCGGGACGATAAAGGGCGTTCATCGCTATGAGGTCCTCGAAAGTCGATGGCTTGAGTTCGCGCAGATATTTCTGCATGCCGGCCGACTCAAACTGGAATGTTCCCGTTGTCCGTCCCTCGCAATAGAGTTGATAGGTCTTCGGATCGGTTATGTCGATCGCGTCGATATCGATGTCGATGCCGCGGGTGCGCTTGATGTTTGAGAGGGCTTCCTTGATGATCGAGAGGGTCTTGAGGCCCAGGAAGTCCATCTTGATCAGTCCGGTGTCCTCGATGATCGAGCCTTCATACTGGGTCACGATCATCTTGTCCTTTCCCGATGCACCCGGATTTTTGTCGACGGCGGTGGCCACCGGCACCCAGTCGGTGATCGGGTCGCGGCAGATGATCACTCCGCATGCATGCACACCGGTGTTGCGCACGTTTCCTTCCAGGCGACGGGCATATTCGAGTGTCTCGCGGATCAGCGGATCGCGCGACGTCAGTTCGGCCGAGAATTCCGGCACATATTTGTAGCAGTTCTTGAGATTGGTCTTCAGTGTCTTTCCGTCAGGTCCGTCAGGCATTCGCGCCGGCACCAGTTTGGCCAGACGGTTGCTCTGGTCGAGGGGCAGCTGCTCCACACGCGCCACATCCTTGATGGCCGATTTGGCAGCCATGGTGCCGAACGTGATGATGTGGGCCACCTTCTCCTCGCCATATTTTTCCGTGACATAGTGGAGCACATCCGCACGGCCGTCGTCGTCGAAGTCGACGTCGATATCGGGCAGCGAGATACGGTCGGGGTTGAGGAAGCGTTCGAAAAGCAGGTCATATTTGATGGGGTCCACCTGCGTGATGCCGAGACAGTAGGCCACCACCGACCCTGCGGCCGATCCACGTCCCGGGCCGACCGACACTCCTAATTGATGACGGGCCACATTGATGAAGTCCTGCACGATGAGGAAGTAGCCCGGGAAGCCCATCGTCTTCATTATATAGAGCTCGAAGCGGATACGCTCCTCGAGTTCGGGCGTCAGCGGCGACCCGTAGCGTCGCTCGGCTCCCTCGTAGGCGAGTTTGGCGAGATAGTCGGCCTCAAATTTTATACGGTAGAGTTTGTCATAACCGCCGAGTTTGTCGATTTTCTTCCGTGCAGCCTCATCGTCGAGCACCACGTTGCCGTTTTCGTCGCGTGTGAATTCCTCGAACAGATCCTGCTCGGTAAGGCGGGCCCTGTATTCCTCCTCGGTTCCGAAACTGGCCGGGATTTCGAAGAAGGGCATGATAGGAGCATGGTCTATCGAATAGGTCTCCACCTTATCATATATCTCCATTGTGTTGGCGAGTGCCTCGGGCAGGTCGGGGAAGACTGCCGCCATTTCGTCGGCTGTCTTAAACCATTCCTGCTTCGTGTAGCGCATGCGGTCGGGGTCCGACAGGTAGCGTCCGGTCGAGATGCATATCAAGCGGTCGTGGGCCTCGGCGTCATCTTCGTCGATGAAGTGGCTGTCGTTGGTACAGACCACTTTGATACCATGTTTGGCGGCCAGTTCGAGCAATACGGGGTTAACCCTCTCCTGCTCCTCGAAGGTGTCGCGGGCACCTCCCGGTTTGTCGGTCTTATGGCGCTGGAGTTCGATGTAATAGTCATCCTCGAATGTGTCCTTGAACCATTTCACCGCCTTGTCGGCCTTGTCGAGTTCCCCCGCCATGATCAGTTGCGGGATCTCGCCGCCGAGACACGCCGAGCAGACAATCAGTCCCTCCCGGTGGTCAGCCAGTGCCTCCTTGTCGGTGCGCGGATGATGATAGGTGCCGTCGGTATGAGCCTGACTGACAATCTTGATCAGGTTCTTGTAGCCTGTGAGATTTTTCGCTATCACCACCAGGTGATAACCCTTGTCGGTCTTGTCGGAGCGGTCGGTCAGTTTTCCCTTGGCCACATACATCTCGCAGCCGAATATCGGTTTGAAGGCGAGCACCTCCTCGATATGGGCTATTTCCTCGCGTAGTTTCTCTGCCTCGGCACTGTCTGGAGCCGCTTCGCCCAAGGCTTTCTGTGCATCCTTGAGTTTGCCTTTGTATTTGCCCTTGAGTTTGTTGACGTAGTTGAAATATTCTTTCACTCCGAACATGTTGCCGTGGTCGGTGAGGGCAAATGCCGGCATGCCGATGGCCAGAGCCTTGTCAACCAGACCTGTGATTGACGCCTGACCGTCGAGAAGTGAATACTGCGAGTGGACGTGGAGATGAATAAAGGGTTTCATAGGTTTCTTCCTACAAAGGTAAGGTTTTTTCTCGAATTTTCCTAACGGTTTCCTCTCATCGCTCCGCGCCGGACATTCCTCTCGCCACTCCGGTTAAAAAATCATTATTATAGTGTGAAGGGTGTGGAAAAATTTGCAGAATCTGCGAAATTTTTTTACCTTTGCGGTGAAAAATAGATCACTCTCATGTGAAGAGTCTCGGTAGCCGCGGCATCGGGATTCTCTATTTTTTACTATGCCCGGCAATTATTCATCAACTACGCAAAATCCTTTCACTCATGGCAATTACCTATATGACCAAAGAAGGCTATAAGAAGAAAATGGAAGAAATAGCCTATCTTGAATCCGTTGAACGTCCCCGCATCTCGGCTGCCATCGCCGAGGCCCGCGACAAGGGTGACCTTTCCGAAAATTCAGAATACGATGCAGCCAAGGAGGCTCAGGGAATGCTCGAAATGAAGATATCCCAACTCAAGGACCTCGTGGCCAATTCGCGCATCATCGACGAGAGCAAACTCAACAACGAGGAGGTGCAGATCCTCAACCGCGTCAAGATCAAAAACCTCACCAACGGTATGACAATGGAATATACCATCGTCGCCGACTCCGAGGCCAACCTCAAGGAGAAGAAGATCGGCTCGTCAACTCCCATCGCCCAGGGTCTGCTCGGTCACAAACTCGGCGAGACTGTCGAGATCCGTGTTCCCGCAGGTCTCATGAAGTTTGAAATTGTTGAAATCGGTTTCTGATGGCTACTATATTCTCACGCATCGCCGCCGGCGAGATCCCCTCTTATAAAGTCGCCTCCGACGAGGGACATTACGCTTTTCTTGACATCAATCCCGTGGTGGCCGGCCATGTGCTAGTCATCCCCCGCCGCGAGGAGGATTATATATTCAATCTTCCCGAGGATGAGTATAAGTCTCTGTGGGGCTTTGCTCGCCGCGTGGCCGAGGCCCTGAAGAAGGCCGTTCCCTGCAAACGTGTGGCTGTGGCAGTTATGGGTATGGAAGTGCCCCACGTCCACATCCACCTTATGCCCATCAATTCCGAGGGCGATATCAATTTCAGCCGTAAGATCGATCTTCCGGCCGCCGAGATGGAGGCTATCGCCGCTGCCATAGCAGCCGAGTTTGAAAGCGAAGCCTGACAGGCCATGGCCCGGAGGTCAAAACTCAAAGCATGGATCGAGGCCATGCGTCTGCACACCCTGCCCGTCTCGCTGGCGGGCATTGGGTGGGCAGCCGGTATCGGGGTGATGCAGAAGAGCATTGCCCTCTTTCCGCTTTTCCTCTGCCTGATTTTCGCCGTGCTGGCCCAGATCGCTTCGAATTTTGCCAACGAATACTTTGATTTCCGTGCCGGGCTCGACCGCCCGGGGCGTGAAGGCTTCCGTCGGGGTGTCTCCGAAGGAGATCTCTCTGCCCCGGCAATGCTCAAAGCCACAATGGCCACGCTCCTCCTGGCATGTTGCGTCGGTCTTCTTCTCGTGGCTATGTATGGAGCCTGGTGGATGTATCTTGTCGGTGTAGCCGTGGCTATCGGTGCGCTGGCCTATAGTGCCGGGCCTTTCCCTCTTTCGCGTATCGGCCTCGGGGAGGTGGCGGTCATAGCGTTTTTCGGTCTTGTGCCTGTGCTCCTTACCGTCAGGCTTGAGGGTGCTGAGGTCGATGCGTCCGTCTGGGCCGGAGCGTTGGGCGTCGGATTGATGGGTGCAAATGTCCTGGTGGTCAATTACTACCGTGACCGCGACGATGACGCTGCCGGAGGCAAACGCACCCTTGCCGTTA
>CAMWGM010000078.1 GCA_947173755.1 uncultured Muribaculaceae bacterium | reverse complement strand
TCACTATCAACAAGGGTCGCGGTTGGTTCAGCGCCGAGGAAAATCAGACCGCCAACGATGCGATCGATGTCCTCGCCATCGACTCAATCTACACCCCCATCAAGAATGTGAAATACACAGTGGAGAACTTCCGCGTTGATCAAAAGACCGACTACGACAAGCTGACACTTGAAATAACCACCGACGGTTCCATTCTCCCCAAGGACGCCCTCAAGGAAGCAGCCAAAATCCTCATCTATCACTTCATGCTCTTCTCCGACGAAAAGATCACAATCGAAGCCGACGAGCAGGAAGGCGAAGAGGAATTTGATGAAGAAGTGCTCCACATGCGACAGCTTCTCAAATCGAAACTGGTCGACATGGATCTCAGTGTCCGCGCACTCAACTGCCTCAAGAGCGCCGAAGTCGAGACTCTGGGCGAACTCGTTGTCTTCAACAAGACCGATCTCCTTAAGTTCCGCAACTTCGGTAAGAAATCGCTCACCGAACTTGACGCACTCCTTGCCAGTCTGAATCTCTCCTTCGGAATGGACATTTCGAAATATAAACTTGATAAAGAGTAATTACCCCGATGAGACACAATAAAAAATTCAACCACCTCAGCCGCAAGAAGGCTCATCGCGACGCGCTCTTGGCCAACATGACCATCTCTCTTATCATGCACAAGCGTATCTTCACCACGCTTGCCAAGGCCAAAGCCCTGCGCGTTTACGCCGAGCCCCTCATCAACCGCGCTAAGGAAGACACAACCCCCAACCGCCGCCTCGTCTTCTCTCACCTTCAGAACAAAGAGGCCGTCACCGAACTCTTCCGCGAAATCGCCAAGAAGATTGAAAACCGTCCCGGTGGCTACACACGCATCCTCAAGACCGGCAACCGTCTCGGCGACAACGCCAAGATGTGCTTCATTGAACTCGTTGACTACAACGAACTCATGCTCAATGACAAGCCTGCGAAGAAGACACGCACACGTCGTTCGCGTCGCACTTCGAAGCCCGCTGCCGAGACTCCCGCAGCAGAAACTCCCGCAGCAGAGCAGGCACCCGAAGCATAATCGGCCGTCTTCATAAGTAAAACCACTTTTTCGCTTCAAGTTTTCTCCCCGAATGCCCGTCAGTTTTCAGGACATTCGGGGAGAATCTTTTTTATCAGACCACCATGAAAAACCGACCTCCTCTCCTGACCCGGCGCGAACGTCTCGGCCTCCTGACTCTTCTTGTTGTCATTATGCTCATTGTCACTACAGCCGTTGCTTTCCGCACGCGGGGCTCCATCTTTCCGAAGAAAACCGATCACAATGAGTCTGATGCTCTCGTGAAGATGACTGAAACTTCAGAGGCCGTCAATCTCGATACCGTCCCGCTTGTCCCGATGCCCCCGGTAAAGGAAAGATCCAAGCGGCGCAAACCTGCAAGAGCAGCCCGCGAGACCACTCCTCCCAAGCCGCGCAATCCCCTCGACGAGACACTTTGACAACGATAGCGCTCGTGGTGACAGCTTCCTTATGAACCAACCTATAGGATTGAGCGTTATTCATATAAAATAAACATTTCAACTTACATTTATGAAGAAATTTGTCTCTCGCCTCTTAGCGCTGGCCGCATTGTTCGCCGCCACCACTTCACAATATGCCGATGCCTGCTCGCGCATCCTCTATGTCGGCAACGACAGTCTCCGCATCGTCGGCCGGTCTCTCGACTGGAAAACCCCCATCCCTACAAATCTTTATGTCTATCCGGCCGGAATGGCGAAATCGGGTCATTCTCTTCCCGGCGCTGTCAAATGGATCTCCAAATATGGCGCCGTGTATGCCGTCGGCTATGACGGAGGTGTCACGGAGGGAATGAATGAAAAAGGTCTTGTGGTCAACGGACTTTTCTGCAAGGGAACCGTCTATGAGAACGATTCCACCAAAAATCTTCCTCCGATGTCGCTCGCTATGTTCCCCGCATGGCTGCTCGACAACTGCGCCACAACAGCCGAAGCGATCGCGCTCCTCGAAAAACATGATTTCAATATCTCGGGCGCGTCGTTCGACAACGGTACAACCTCAACTCTCCACTGGGGAATCACCGATCCTACCGGTGCATCAGCAGTCGTTGAGTTCGACCATGGCTCAATCCGTATTTATGCAGGCAACGACATAACCGCCATGACCAACGACCCGACCTTCCCCTCGATGAACGCCATCAATGACTACTGGCAGGCAAAGGGTGGCACCCACACACTCCCCGGCACAGTCAGTTCGCCCGACCGCTTCGTGCGCGGATACTTCTTCGCCCATCATGTCGATAAGACGGCCGATCCCGACCTCGGTGTCTCGATCATCCGCTCAATTCTTGCCAACGTCTCCGTTCCCTACACCTATACTGTCGGTGAAGCCAACGTCTCCTCGACACAGTGGCGCTCTTTCTCCAACATCCGCGATCTGCGCTACTATTTCGATATCGTCACCAACCCCGGTCTCTTCTACATCGATCTCTCGAAGTGCGACCTCCGTCCCGGAGCACCGGTCATGAAACTCGACACCTCTAAGTCGGGCACATATGTCGGCGAGGCAAACCGTCATCTGTTCCGCTCGAAACCCTTCACACCGATGTATTGATATAAGTATACATATCCGAAGTGAAAAATATTTTGGGAGATATCCCGTTCTGATACGAAGAAAAACACACCTATAACGACTCTCCCATCCCTGGTCTGACACGGCTCCCCCTCCAGTCAGACCTTTTTTCATTCCCTCACTCGGAATTGAATTGATCCGACTCATTTGGCGGTTTTGAGAAATTTCAGTAAATTTGCCCTCCGATACATAAACGGTTTCTGACAATGCGTGCGTTTCTGGTGATACTGCTCCTTGCGGTGGCCACATTTGCGGCACCGGCAGCGGCCCCCTCCTGGGAGGCGGTCGATGCGCCCGCTCACGCCCGCGTCGCAGTCAGTAATTCCGATAAGGTGGAAGTAGCGGCCGGCGAAGGCTACATCTACGTCTTCTCGGCAAAGCCGGTCAATGTCAAGGTATTCACCATTCTCGGACAATTGGTCAGCAGCAGCACCCTTCCGGCAGGCCATCACCGGTTGCGCATATCCACCAAAGGTATCTATATTGTCAAGATCGGCACTGCGACCCATCGTGTCATACTCTGAACGCTCATAATGAAGGCTCGACTAATAATCAATCCCATCTCAGGCACCCAGTCAAAGGAAGGATTAGCCGACGCTGTGGTCTCGGCACTCTCGCCCTACGGCTGGACGATAGAAACCTGTTACACCGCCGGCCACGGCGATGCCACCCGGCTTGCAGCCGAGGCAGCCGCCTCAGGCTATGATGTCGTTCTCGCCGCCGGAGGCGACGGCACCGTCAACGAGACCGCCGCCGCTCTGTGTGATACCGGCACGGCCCTGGGGCTTCTCCCGTGTGGATCGGGCAACGGGCTCGCACGCCATCTCAACATCCCCATCGACATTCCCGAGGCTCTCAAGATTCTGGCCTCCGAGCGACCGCGTGCCATCGACTACGCTACGGTTGACTCCGACGACGGTCCGCTGAAATTTTTCTGCACATTCGGTGTCGGTTTTGATGCCCGAGTAAGCGAGGCATTCGCCCGGCAGCCCAAGCGCGGAAAATTCACATATCTCAAGAGCACTTTTCAGACATTCGCCTCTTTCGTGCCCGAGGAATACATCATCACCGCCAACGGAATCGTGGTGAGCGAGCGGGCTCTGCTTGTTGCTGTCTGCAACGCATCTCAGTATGGCAACAATGCCTACATCGCTCCGGGTGCCAAGATCGACGACGGGCTGCTCGATGTCACCATCATCCATGCCGGCTCGCCTCTCTCGACCGCTCTCGTAGGATTCGATCTCCTTGCCGGAAATCTCGGCAAAAATCTCCAGATCCACACTTTCCGCACCCCTTCGCTCTCCATCCGGCGCAAGGGACGTGATGTGGCCCACGTCGACGGTGAACCCATCTATCTTCCCGAACTCATCAACATCGAGTGTCATCCCTCGGCCGTCAACGTCTTCGCCACCGCCAACATCGGAGTTGTCAAGCCGTTCGTGACTCCCGTCATGGCCGCCATGACCGACGTCCGACTAGCCGTCAACAAACTTTTGCGAAGGGCCGAGGAGCGCCTCACCACCTTATGATAACCTCTCCCGACCGTACTTCGCTCACTCTCGAACAGTTCACCCACCGCATCGCCGACATCATCAACGCCACTCCCGGACTTTCCGATGTCTGGGTGACCGCCGAGACTTCCGATGTGCGCCGCAGTACCCATATCTATCTCGAACTCGTACAGAAGGATGCAGTCACCGGTCAGCCCGTCGCGCGTCTGCGGGCCACTATATGGCGCAATGTGGCCGCCCGGCTCGACGCTGAGTTTTTCGGCGCTACGGGGCGGCGTCTCGAAAGCGGCATGAAGGTGAGGGTCAAGGTCACAGCCTCGTTCCATCCCGCCTATGGTCTTTCGGCCAACATCACGGCCATCGATCCCTCTTATACTGTCGGCGACCTCATGCGTCTGCGTCTCGAGATCCTCTCGAGGCTTAAGGCCGAGGGAGTGCTCGAACTCAACCGCACCCTTCCCTGGCCGGAGCCGGCTCTGCGGGTTGCCGTAATATCGGCACCGGGGGCGGCAGGCTATGGCGACTTCATCCATCAGTTGTTCACCTCCCCGGCCAGACTCCGCTTCGACGTAAGACTTTTCCCGGCACTCATGCAGGGTGACCGGACCCCCGCAGCCATTATCTCCGCTCTCGACGAGATAGCCGCAGAAGAGGAGCGGTGGGATTGCGTTGTCATCATCCGTGGCGGCGGTGCGACTGCCGACCTCGCCGCATTCGACAACTACGAACTTGCAGCCAACATAGCGCAATTCCCGCTGCCGGTCATAGTTGGCATCGGCCATGAGCGCGACACCACAGTGCTCGACTATGTTGCCAATCTCCGCGTGAAGACCCCGACCGCCGCTGCCGAATATCTCATCTCCCGCGGCGAGGCACTCCTCGCGCGCATCGACGACATCGCCGCCCGTATCGTCGCCCGCGCCACTACGCTACTCAGTGCCTCCCGCGAGCAACTCGCCTACATCTCGGCCTCCCTCCCTTACGCACCTCTTCGTGCTCTCGACAACCGCCGACGCCGTCTGGAGAACGCTCTCACCGGTATATCTCACATTGCCGCCACTCGTCTCACCCCCGAGACGACGCGCCTCGTACGTCTCGCATCATCCATCAGCGACAGCGTCGCCCGGCAGACCGAGCGCCAGCATGACCGACTCGAACGCATCGGTGGCCTCCTCGCCGTCCTTTCGCCACAGGCCACACTCTCCCGCGGCTACTCCATAACCCGTGTCGACGGCCACGCCATCAGCAGTTCTGACGCCATAACTCCGGGCACCCGTCTCACCACCACACTCTCCTCCGGTACCATCACCTCCCTCGCCGAATAATCCCCCGATCGCTGACTCACGGATGGCAACGCCCCGTCGAATTTTTTCCTCAGGAAAAACAGGAAAGGGGAATTGCGTGCATCAGTTGTGGCCAGAAGATAAATACTTCACTGTCAACGATCCTCCTGGCCAAGAACACTTCGTCGTTGGGAGACACGAACTCAAGGAAAGGTGCGTCGGCGTAGGGTATTCTGTAACTTACGTCGTTTTGCAGAGTGATTTCCATATCAGTGCGCGACATCCTGACATTTCTCACTTTTGCACCCTCTATCGACTCGAAGCCCTCTGCCTTCAGTACCGCCTGAAGGAGTTTCTCGTCGGAAATGGAGCGGTCGATCTCTCTCAGTGATTCAGAATATTCGGTTGGCAGTCTCTCCCAACGACCCGAGAGAAGAACCGGAGCCTCTGTGTCGTCGCTCCATCCGAAAGTCAGAGTGCCGTCATCGAAGTCATACATACTCATGATGACATCGGGCCGACATTTGTCACGATAACTCATCACGCTGTCGCCCAAAAATGAAATCGTACCGACGTTTTGCACCGTACGTCGCTCTTTTTCAATTAAAAAGACTTCATAATAGCCACTCCCTGCTATTTTGAGTTTCTCCGCCGACAATAGGATCAGCGCGTCGGTCGATCTTACGGTCCAATATGTGCGGTCGGCCAACGCTCCGAGGAGCCACATTTCCCTGACGATCTGTTTCCCTAACTCAGGGGTAGCATAATACCGGAGCATAACAGCAAGCGAGCCTACCAAATTCCACAGGATAGGCTTTTCTTGATTGAATATCGAGCGCGAATAGGCCGTGACGCTGAATGCCGCAACACCATTGGCAGGATATTTTTTCATGAGCCTCCGGCCTAACGGTTCCATTATGGCGGCACATCGGTCCTTGTGGCTTTTAGGACCGGCGTAGAAGTCAGTGTGCAGTGATTTGAAATAGAAGTAGGCCAGCATCGCGAAGAAGGCTTCCGGATCGGTCTGCTCAAGGCGTCTGATGCCGTCGAGTTGACGGAGCCTGAACTCTTTGGAAAACCAACTGTAATCATGATCCACAAAAGCCATGATGATGTCGGTAGGGGAGAACTTTCTGAAATTTTCCGTCTCCTCTTTCATTAGAGTCGAGAAGAGCGAAGTATTGGAGACCGTGACCACCATATCTTCAAGGTTATCCGGTGTCAACCCGAACACACTTGCCAGCCGGCAGCACACATTCCCGACTGAATTGTCCGAAGCCTCGCCCCTGACGATCCTGTAGAGCGTGCTTCGTCCCTTAAAGCCTAACTGTGAAGCGAGCACACTCAGAGTCGGTGCGATAAGATCGGTCGGGAGGACGCTCCGGAGAATTTCTGTCATTTCGTTCATGCGCAAATTTACGAAAAAATCTTCTTTACCGTGACTTCATTGCTTGCATTAGTTGCAGATTGTATCAAAAGAAGGGAGATTTGATACAAAAAACATATATTGGTCGAAAATCCGTGTCGTTTCCTGAAAAAGGTTGACTCGGTTCGTGATGTTTACTGTTTTATGTTTC